>NZ_CAXAVM010000081.1:0-30939 GCF_963972345.1 uncultured Gimesia sp.
ATCACGAACGGGTGTGGTTTCAGGCAGTGCAAATCGGGAAAAAACAGGCTCATTTTTAGTGAAGATCCGGAACAGGTGGCTTGTGTTTCAGTGCACTGTAAACTGGTCACGCGCGCGACTCAATTCAGTGCTTATCGCCAGCGGCGCGGCGGCGTCAAGGGGAGTTTATTCAGCAGGAGTGATCATATGAGACGAATAGACAATGTTCCGTTCGACGGTCGCGTCTTCCCGATCATCAGGGTCGACTATCATAGATTGAGAGCTGCGATGGTTCATTGTGTTGCGCTCTGGAAATTTGTCGGAATCGGACCCAGCCAGATAGCGGGCAAAGAACAGCGGACAAAGAACAGCGGAGAGGGTTGTTGATCAGGCTACGAACTGAGCCGAACGGGAGACAGCAGAAAGAAAAATGCTCAGGTCTATTTGCCGGATCGCATTTGACGTCGAAATTCGAGAGGCGTCTGCCCGACATGTTTTTTGAAGGCGAAGCAGAATTGTCCGGAGGCGCAAAAACCGGTCGCGCCGGCAATCTGCTCGACGGTTTTATCTGTGGAAATCAGTAACTGTCTGGCTCGTTCGATTTTGATACGGCGAATCTCAACTGCGGGGGTACTGTTCAACAGTTGGCGGAAGCGCTGTTCGAGGGAACGACGGGAGAGGGAAACATTCTGCAGAACGTCACTGACCTGAATGCCGGTATGAGCGTGCACGCGAATGAAGCGGAGGGCATCGACAAACAGGGGATCGTCAATGGCCAGCATTTCGGAAGACTGACGTTCGATGACATTCAGAGGAGGCAGAGTAATGACTTTTGATTTCACTTTCTTACCCTTCAGCAGCGAATCCAGAATCCGGACACTGGTCATGCCAATCTGTTCGCTGGCCAGGACAATGCTGGACAGCGGAGGGGTTGAGATATTACAGAGCAGTTCATCCGTGTCAGCCACCAGGATCGCGATTTCTTCCGGTACCCGGAAACCGACTGCGTTACAGACCTCGGTTAACAGGACTCCGGAATGCGGGTCGGCGGCGAAGACAGCCAGGGGACGGGGGGCCTGCTGCAGCCATTGGAGGGTGCGTTCCTGAACCGAAGATTTGTCGCGCGTAGTTGTATTTCCCCGAAAGGTATCGCAGGTGAATCCCGCGGCCTGGACGACTTCCCGGAAGTGATCTCCCCGCGAGGGAGAATACCGCTGGCTGGGAGGACCATAGTAGGCGAAGTGGCTGAAGCTCCGCGCGCGAAAGTGGGAGAATGCCATCTCGGCCCGTTTTACGTCATCTGTTTTAACGCGATACCAGTCGGGAGCATCTTTCTCCCAGGAAGACACATTGACCGTGGGGAGATTGAGGCCTCTGACATGCTCGGCTGTTTTATCATCACGTATGGCTGCGATGATGCCATCTCCCAGCCAGTTACGAGGCACGCGAAGTCGCCATTGTCGATCGCGGGGAGCGATCCACAAGTTCCAGGGAAGGACGTTGCGGACAGCTGCTGCGATTCCCTGAATGACACTGCGTCCCCATGTGTCATCCGGATCGATCAGCAAGGCGATCTGTCTGTTATCTGGAATCGTCAGAGACTGAGAACGGGAGCGGGGAGGCATGGTAGGGCACCTGAAGCAACTAAAAAAGGGTGTGCGCAATTTCGATATCAGTTTGCGCATTCTCGGATTGTTTCACAAGTCAGCAGCAGTAAAGTAGTATGCAAAACTTACTGGATATGGCGATACTGTAGAGAATGCTGTAGAGAACTCAGAACCCGATCCTGGTTCACTCATGTTGAACGAAAATATATAGTGCGGCTCGGGTTTTCTGCCGAAAAATCGACTCGTGCTATTGAGATTACCCCGGAGGAGAACAAGTGGCTTTTACCATGAAGATGTGCTTCAGCTTAGTGTTTCTGATTTGTCTGCTGAACACAGGAGCTGGATTCGGCGCAGAACAGTTCGACTATGTGATCGCAAACGGGACCATACATGATGGGACCGGTAAGGTGATTGAAAGAGGGTACGTCGCAGTCCGTGACGGAAAAATCCATTCCGCAGGCCCGGGTGAAGGCCCGGCATGTGAGTACCGCATTGATGCGACCGGGCTCGTGATCTGTCCGGGTTTCATCGATCTGCATACCCACAGCGATCGCGGTATTGTCGATCCTAAATCGAGGGGCGCGGTGAATTATCTGCTGCAGGGATGTACGACCTCGGTGACCGGAAACTGCGGGATGGGGCCGATTGACGTTCAGAAGTTCTACGACAATGTGGACAAAGCAGGCGCCGGAACCAATGTTGCCCACCTGTTACCACAGGGGGAACTGCGTTCGCATGTTATTGGGAAGGTCAATCGCAAGGCGACCCCGGCAGAACTGCAGAAAATGCAACGGCTGACATCCCAGGCGATGAAAGAGGGTGCCTGGGGAATGTCTACCGGGCTGATTTACACCCCCAGCACATATGCAGACACAGAGGAACTCACAGCGCTGGCGAAAGTGATTGGTGATGCAGGGGGCATCTATGCCAGCCACATTCGCGGAGAAGAAGAGGGGCTGGTCGGCTCCATTCAGGAAGCGATTCGTATTGGAGAGGATGCGTCGATTCCGGTTCATATTTCGCATCTGAAAGTGAAGGGAACGCCGAACTGGGGCACTCTCAGGCTGGCGATTACACTGATCAGGGAAGCCCGGGATAAAGGTCAGCGTGTGACAGCCGATCAATATCCTTATATCGCGGCAAGTACTTCGCTGGCAGCCACGATCTTTCCGCCCTGGTCGATGTCCGGTGGCGTCGATCAACTGGTCAAGCGACTGGATGAACCGGAAGTCGGTGCCAAAATTCGTGCGGCGGTCGAAAAAAGCCTGGACATCAAAGAAGACGGCAAACAGATTGTGATTGCCCAATACAGCCCGCGACCTGAATGGGTCGGTAAAAATCTGCGAGAAATTGCCAAAGCCGAACAGAAAACAGCTCTGCAAATTGCTGAAGAGATCATGCGAAGTGGTGGGGCGCAGATTGTGAATTTCGCCATGAATGAAGAAGAGGTTCGGAACGCGATGACGAATCCCTGGGTCGCGACTGCTTCGGATGGCGGGGTGATGATTCCAGATGCGACGCGTCCCCATCCCCGTAATTATGGTGCTTTCCCCCGTAAGATCGGCCACTACGCCATTCGCGAACAGGTCATTCCCCTGGAACAGGCCATTCGCAGTGCCACCGGTCTGCCGGCAGATATCCTGGGACTGACTGATCGTGGTTACCTGAAACCGGGACAGGCAGCAGATATCGTTGTCTTCGACCCTCAAACTATTATTGATACGGCGACGTTCGAAAATCCACACCAGTATGCAGATGGCATGCGGTATGTCTTCGTCAATGGAGTGGCAGCTGTTTATGAAGGCACTCCCACCGGTGCGCTTGCCGGTCGTGCTCTGCGGAAAAAATCGGCTCCCTGAACAGGGGCAGCGATCTGGCTTAAATAACGTTTTCGGTTCTGATCTCTCATTTAACACTGGTTGAAACTATGGATACTGCTGCACTCGCTTCTTTAAAATCGACTGGGCCTGGATTGGAAACAATCAAAAACTATCGACGCATCGCAATTGCTGTAGGACACGACGCTCCCTTGTCAAATTCTAAGACAGCCATGAGCCTGTTACGTTATCGAGGTGAGCACTGCCTGGCTGTGATCGACCCGGCGCATTGTGGAAAAACGACTCAGGAGCTCTACGGCATCGGCGGTGCCACTCCCGTCGTCGGCTCCCTGGCTGAAGTGGACTCGCCGGATGCGCTCTTTATCGGCATCTCACCTCCCGGCGGTCAGATGCCGGAAGAACTGAGTCTTGTGATCTCCACAGGAATCCAGCGCGGATTAGATATTGTTTCCGGTCTGCATGAGTTTCTTGTCGAAAATGAAGGCTTCTGCCAGGAGGCGGAACGGAGCGGAAGTCTGCTGATTGACGTTCGCAGGAACCAGCATCGCAAAACGGCCGTGTGTGCTGATTTTCGTCCCGGCTGTCTGCGGATTCATGCTGTCGGACAGGATTGCAGTGTTGGGAAGATGGTCACCATGCTGGAACTCGAACGGGGGCTGCAGAAGCGTCAGGCGGATGCAAAGTTTCTGGCGACCGGACAGACCGGCATTATGATTGTGGGAAATGGTGTGCCTGTTGACTGTGTGGTCTCCGACTTTGTGAACGGGGCCGTCGAGGAACTGGTGCTGCAGAATGAGCAACACGAGATTTTGCTGATTGAAGGGCAGGGCAGTATCACTCATCCCGCTTTCTCGGCTGTGACGCTGGGATTACTTCATGGCTGTGCCCCGCAGGGACTGATCTTCTGTTATGAAGCCGCCCGACCTCATGTCAAAGGATTGCCTCATGTTCCGTTGAAGGCGCTGGAACGCTACCGGGAACTCTACAAACAACTGGCTTCTGAACGGTATCCGGCGGAAGTGATCGGAGTTGCCTTAAATGGTCGGAATATTTCTGCAGCACAGGCCGAGATTGAGAAGCAGCAGGTGGGAGATCTGCTGGGGTTACCCGTCTGCGATGTTTATCGCGATGGTTCCGAAGTTCTCGTTGACGCTGTTCTGGAACTGAAAACGAGGATCACGGCGTGAAACTCCACTGGCAACGGGTTGAACTTCCACTGAAAGATCCATTCACAATTGCGCGCGGAACGCTTTATCATCAGCAGTGCCTGATTGTGGGTCTGACTCATGGTGATGTAACCGGCTACGGCGAAGTGACCTGTAATTCCTACTATGGTCACACGTATGAATCGCTGGAAACTTCATTGAGCCAGGTTAGAGAGTTGATCGCCGATGGGGATCTGATTCACCCAGGCGAATTGTATGATCGCTGCAGCGAGGTTATTGCTCACGACAGATTCGCACTCTCGGCAATCGATGGCGCCGCTTACGACCTGTTTGGAAAGATACATGGCATGCGGACAACGGAAGTTCTCGGTCTGCCTGCGATCAATCAGACGCAATCCAGTTATACGCTGGGCATTGATTCGATTGAGGAAATGGTGCGTAAGTACCGCGAACAACCCGGCTGGCCTGTCTATAAGATCAAACTGGGAACGCCGCATGATCTTGAGATTGTCCAGGCTTTACGGCAGGAGACTGATGCGACGATTCGCGTCGATGCGAATTGTGGCTGCTTTAGCATGTGGCTGGACGCCGAAGCAGACCATTGCGAATTCCCGTGTATTGGCTGAACTGGGGGTCGAATTTATTGAGCAGCCATTACCCGCCGACGCGCCCGCTGAATCGCACCGGAGGGTATTTCTTGAAAGTGTATTACCCGTAATTGCAGATGAGAGTTGTCGGACAGAAGCGGATGTGGAAAAGTGCCACGGTCTGTTTCATGGAATCAATGTCAAACTCTGCAAATGCGGAGGCCTGACTCCCGCGAGCCGCATGCTAAAGCAGGCCCGCGAGCTGGGAATGAAAACAATGGTCGGGTGCATGATTGAATCGACGGTCGGCATCTCGGCGGCCGCGCAATTGCTGCCGTTACTGGACTACGCCGATTTCGATGGTGCCACTCTGCTGGCTGCCGACTCTGCGCGGGGAGTCACCATCCGAAATGGCAAAGTGGAATTCAGTTCAATTTCGGGCAGTGGGATTGAACTGCTGATCTGACCGACGCGGATTAAGATTTGGCAACCCTGAAGTGAGTACCAGTCGTCGAGACCAGGATTCGCTGATGATCCTCGCACTTGCATTTGATACGCTGCCTGACCTTCAGTTCACGTTCAGCGTGACGAGCGTTCTCGTTATTGATAGGCAGAGACCGTGATCACACAATTCACGAAAATCAGCAGTAATTCGAGTGTTTCTTCCCCTTCAGGCCAGAAGATGCGCTAGTTCCGGGACGCGTGGTCTCTCAATCTGGAATAGTCGGGCGGTTCCACTCAGTCGAATACACTCGGGAGCATGCGGACCATTTCGGTCCAGGTAGCGTTCCAGCTCTGACAAGTCACTGGATTCTGCCTCTGCTTGTAATTAAACTGAGAGCACCAATATCAACTTACCTCCAGAACCGTTTTCGCTCTTTTAACAGGGATTGCGCTCGAACAATGAAACATTTCTTATTCCTCATTGCAGACACACCAATGAAATCCGCTTGCTGGGCCGTTTCTCTGTGCTTATCACTCCTCGTTGCAGACTTCGCCAGTGCGGCGCCGCTGGTTTATGAAGGTACTGACGGCGCGGGGAAAGGAAAGCATATTGTTTTTCTGGCAGGCGATCATGAATACCGCTCTGAGGAATCGTTGCCGGAACTGGCACGCATTCTCGCGAAGCATCACGGCTTTAAATGTACCGTGCTGTTTAATATCGATCCGCAAACGGGGGAAATTGTAGCGGGTAACTCAAACATGCCAGGCATGGAAGCCCTCAAGACGGCGGATCTCGCGGTAGTGTTTCTGCGATTCCAGAATTTTCCCAAAGAACAGATGCAGCATTTTGATGATTACCTCAAACGGGGCGGGCCGGTGGTGGGAATGCGCACCGCGACGCACGCATTCAATATGCCTGCGACGGCTCCTTTCTCGGAGTATTCCTACAACAGCAAAGATCAGGATTACGAACTGGGCTTTGGTCATCAGGTGCTGGGGCAGACCTGGGTGGGGCACTATGGAACCAACCATAAGCAGAGCACACGTATCACAGTTGTAGACAGCAAACAGAAACATCCGATTCTCCGTGGAGTGAAAGACATCTGGGTGCAGGCGGGCGGCTATGTCGGCAAGCCAACTGATGGTGAAGTTCTGACGATGGCCCAGCCTCTGAACGGGATGAAGCAGGATTCCCCTGCAGATGAGACGAAGCCGCCGATGCCTTCGGAATGGACCCGAACGTATACCTCCCCGTCGGGAAAGAAGGGCCGCGTATTCACGACGCTCTATGGGACCCCTGAGGATCTGTTGAATGCAGGCTATCGTCGGATGCTGGTCAACGCCTGTTTCTGGGCACTGGGAATGGAAGACGCGATCAAAGCGGACGCGGACGTTTCCTTCGTCGGGCCGTTCAACCCCAACACATTCGGCAATGGCACGTACGCTCGCGGCATCAAACCGGAAATGTATGCGGGCTTCAAAAGTCCGATTCCCGCCAACAACAACACGAAAAAGCCGGAAGAAAAACACAAAGGGCATCAGCATTCCCCCGGAAAAAATAAGAAACCCGGTAAAAAACAGGGGAAGAAACCAACGGCTGCACTCGTAACCGGAAAGCCCGCACGGTTTGTCCGCATCGAACTTCCCGGCAAGAAACAGATCCTTACGCTGGCAGAAGTCGAAGTGATCAGTGGCGGGAAAAATATCGCGAAAGAGGGCAAGGCCACTCAGTCGAGTACAATGGGTTCCGCAGTCGCTGCCAAAGCCCTGGATGGCAATAAAAGCTCTGACTGGGGGAAAGGGGGGCAGACCCATACTGCCAATGCGGGAACAGAAAATCCCTGGTGGGAAGTTGATCTCGGTCGCGCTGTTGACGTCGAAAAAGTGGGTATCTGGAACCGTCAGGGATTTGAGGGGCGCCTCGAAGATTTCACGCTGACGCTGCTGGATGCGAATCGCAAAGAGGTGTTTCGGCTCACGAATGTGGCTGCTCCCTTTGCTATGGAGATTGATATTAAGAACAAGGGAAAGCAGGAATACCTGACCTTCGACGGAAAACCGGGTGTCCCTTATAAGTCGACTTCCAAGTCAGTCGGTTCAGATTCCCCCCCTCAAGTCGAAGATCTTACGCTGGTCGAGGTGCCCGCCGGTTATCGCGATCCGCTTCCGTTTGCGTTTCAGCAAGACGATGTCGTTGCCATCCTGGGTAACGGGCTGCCGGATCGGATGCAGCATGACGGGTGGCTGGAAACGCTGCTGCAGAGTGAACTGCAGGGAAAGCAGGTTCGTTTTCGCAACATGAGCGCGAGCGGTGATCGTGTGGATTCGTTCCCGCGCAGCAAAGGAGCCGCCACCATAACCGAATATCTGCGACATGTGAAGGCAGACGTGGTCCTGGCGTTCTTCGGTTATAACGAATCATTTGAAGGCGTGAAGAAAGCGGACGAGTATCAGAGAAAGCTCGTCGACTTTGTCAAAAAGACACGAGGATCCAAGGCAAACGGAAAATCATTCCCGCGGATTGTGTTATTCAGTCCCATCGCACACGAAGACACCGGAAATAAAAACGTACCTGACGGCAAGGCGCACAACATACAACTGGCGGCTTACACCAAGGCAACAGCAGCGGCAGCCCGGGAAGCGGGAGTCGCGTATGTGGACCTGTTCCATCCTTCCCTGCAGATGTTCAAGGAATCAAGCACACCTCTGACCATCAACGGCGTTCATCTGACCGAAGAAGGTAACAAACAGCTGGCTGAAATTATTTCCTCAGCATTGGCCGGTCATCAGGTCAGCGCATCACAAACGCTCGAGCCCCTGCGGTCTGCTGTACTGGATAAGAATTATAAGTGGAATAACCGCTATCGCGCCCGTGACGGCAATGATGTGTGGGGTGGCCGTTCCATTCTCGCATTCACGAACGATCAGACCAACGCGGTTGTTCTGCAGCATGAACTGTCGATGCTGGATGTGATGACAAACAATCGGGATGCCCGGATCTGGGCGGTGGCCCGGGGCGAGGACTTCAAAGTCGATGACAGTAACGTGCCGGCACCGGTTAAGGTCATCTCGAACGTCGGTGGCGGGAGCAAGAGTTCCAGCGCGGTGAAAGAGGGGAACCTGAACTACATCAGCGGCGCGGAAGGCATTGAGCATATGGCCGTCGCTGACGGGTTTGAAGTCAGCCTGTTCGCCGATGAAAAACAGTTTCCCGAACTGGTGAATCCGGTGCAGATGCAGTTCGATACCAAAGGCCGCCTGTGGGCCGCTGTCTGGCCGACTTATCCCAAGTGGGAACCACTGAAAGAGATGAACGATGCGTTGCTGATATTACACGATGATAACAACGACGGCAAAGCGGACCGCGTAACCGAGTTTGCCCGGATTCAGAATCCTCTGGGATTCGAGTTCTGGAATGGAGGTGTCCTTGTTGCCTCCGCGCCGGAAATTGTATTCCTCAAAGATACTGACGGCGACGATGTAGCCGATGTCCGTACCGTGATGCTGCAGGGGCTCGATTCTTCTGATACTCATCACGCGGCGAACAATCTGATCTACGGGCCCGATGGTGCCATTTACTGGCAGAGTGGCGTATTCATGGTGCATAACCACGAACACCCCTGGGGACCCTCTCTGCAGGCTGCTGAATCGGCCATGTATCGCTTCGATCCGCGGCGGTTTACCATTTCGATGCATGCGGTCAATTCTCCTAACCCGCACGGCATCGCATTTGACTACTGGGGTTATCACTACGCGACCGATGGTACCGGCGGCCGGGCCTATCAGGTTCGTCCGGATAAAGCCGGGTTCACAATGCACGAACTGCTCAAGAAAGAGGTTCGTCCCGTCACGGCCAGCGAAATAGTCAGCAGTGCTCACTTCCCCGAATCAATGCAGGGCGACTTCCTGATCTGTAACGTGATCGGTTTCCTGGGCATTAAACACTACGACCTGGCGCGGAACGCCGAAGAGGGGACCGTGTGGGGCGAGCCTGCCGGTGATGATCTTACCGTCATGCGACTCAATCCCGACGGCACCAAAACAGAAGATAAATCCAAAGGTCTGATGATGAGCGGGGACAAGAATTTCCGCCCCGCTGATGCGATATTTGCCCCCGATGGATCGCTGTATTTCTGCGACTGGCACAATGTCATCATCGGTCACATGCAGCACAATGTGCGAGACCCGAATCGCGATCATCAGCATGGCCGCATTTACAGAATGACCGCCAAGGGACGTCCTCTGCAGGAACCGGTTGCCATTGATGGCCAGCCGATTGCCGCCTTGCTCGACAATCTGAAATCGCCCATTGACGGCATTCGCCACCGTACCCGCGTTGAACTGAGTGAACGCGATTCTGCCTCAGTGATTGCGGCCACGCAGGAGTGGGTCAAACAGTTTGATCCGAACAAAAAAGAAGACGCGCATCACCTGCTCGAAGCACTCTGGGTACATCAGCAACACAACGATCGTAACCTGGAATTACTGGGAGTGCTGTTGAAGTCTCCCGAACCTCATGCCCGGATTGCCGCGAATACGGTGAAGCATTTGTGGTTCAATGTCGAAGGAACCATGCGTGGTGGTGTGATCGCGGAAACAGAGGAAGCGGCGACACAAAAGTCCGGTATTCTCAGCGACACATCGGAACTGACCACGATTCGCATCGGGACGGTTCGTGAACGCATGCGATATGACGTTACGAAACTTACCGTGAAGCCGGGAAAGAAGGTGAAACTGACTTTCGCCAACCCTGATTATATGCCTCACAACATCATGCTGGTCAATCCCGGCAAAGCCGATGAAGTGGGACTGGCAGCAATTGCCCTGGGCGCCAGCGGATTTTCGGTCGGCTTTGTTCCCGAGAGCAAAGAAATTCTCTGGGCCAGCAAACTGGTTGACCATGGCCAGGAAGAAGTGATCGAGTTCGTCGCTCCAACGAAAGAAGGCGCGTATCCTTACATCTGCTCTTTTCCCGGTCACCACATGTTGATGCGGGGTACGATGTACGTGACCAACGATCTGAAAACGTTTCTCGCGAAGAACCCGGAACAGGAAATCAAGATTACAAAATGGAAACTGGCCGATCTGGAACCAGACTTGAAACGGGTGGAACAGCATCGGAATTTCACGCGGGGGCAGGAACTCTTCACGAAGCTGGCCTGTGCCCAGTGCCACAAAATGGATGACAGCAGCGTCACCCTCGGCAAGAATCTTTCCATTGGACCCAATCTTGATGAAGTGGTGAAAAAGCATAAGCACGATGCCAAGGCGATCCTGGCAGAAATACTTGAGCCTTCCCGCAAGATTGAGGACAAGTTCCGCACGGTGCTGCTCGTCCTGGAAGACGGGCGGAGCCTGAACGGGAACATCGTCTCTGAAGATGAAACTTCACTCACAATCGTCACGGGGCCTCCCCAGGTCAAGGAGCAGAAAGTGCTCAAGAGTGCTGTCGAGTTTCAACGCTTCTCGCCGATTTCCATTATGCCGGCGGACCTGCTGAATACCCTGGACAAAGAGCAGATTCTGGATCTGCTCGCATACGTGCTTACAGGCGGCAATGCAAAGGCTGCTGCGTTTCACCATCATCATTAAACAGGGTTCATCTTTGATGAGCAGCCCGATTGTGCACCCGGCCCGAAGTTGATTCGGGCCGGGCTGGAATGCCGACACCGATGGCTTCTTCGCTTCCATCAAGGCGGAAACAGAACTGCTCGCCTTTTGAAACGCCTGGCCGAAATGTGACTTCGAAAGAATGTTTCCGCATTCCTCTATTCTGTAACTGCGAACAAGCGGGCCGTGCTTCGCGGGGAATGACCAGCACTGGTTATTGATTGGAGTGAATGTCAAGCGGAATCAGGTGAGATCGCAGCCAGGGCATCCTCCCGTGTGTCAAATAGAGGCCAATAGGTTCCCACTTTGATGCATTTGAGAATCTGCTGCATATTTTCACAGGCATTACAAAAGACGGCATGACCCCCACTTTGATTTGCAGACTGCACCAGGCGAATGATAGAG
Organism: uncultured Gimesia sp.; assembly: GCF_963972345.1. Lineage (NCBI taxonomy): Bacteria > Pseudomonadati > Planctomycetota > Planctomycetia > Planctomycetales > Planctomycetaceae > Gimesia > uncultured Gimesia sp. Next base: position 11,637 of record NZ_CAXAVM010000081.1, read on the forward strand.
GTGATTATGATCGAATCCAGATACTCGACTCGGGAGAGATCGATAATGACATTCTTGTATTCCGGTGATTTGAACAGATTTAATACCTTGTTCGATTCGACCTGAACGTTGCTGTAGAGATATTGAAGCGTCGACCCCTGGGGAATGAGAATGAAATGGGGCGGGTAAACTTCGACTTTGAAAATATCAAACTTGTCTATCATTGACATATCCTGAATGCGAAAAAGCAGCAATGTCTGAAAACAACTCAAGGTGAATGAAATCAGGTGAGCCACGAAGCTCGTTTCACTCTATTGGTTTTCCGTATCAGTGTTGTTCTTGAGAGGATGCTCATCGCAACTTGTGAAATGGGTCTAATCGATTGAGTGAGTCTCTGGTTCAATGTGATTCGCTCTCCTCTTGCAACTTCAGGCTGGCTGATTGTTTCTTCCATTGGCAGCAGACGTGTGAGTGGGGAACGCGTTATTTTTCACGATGCAGTGTGCCATGTAGCTGATTGCCTGATGAGTCTTGTACTGAGTCTCCCGTCTGCTCATCAAAGTGATAGAGGAGAAGTGTCTGGTCATCGACTGCGAAATCTGCTGGAGGCGTAAATGGTGTGTGAAAGCGTTCGCTGTTTGAAATCCGAAGTGCATGCAGGTGTCCTTCAAATCCGTGAGCAGAGTTTTTTACAGCTGCAGGCGCACCGCCAATCCAGAGTGGTTCCTGCAGGCAATCCTTGACGATTTCTCTGGCGCGTACAAAATCCATATTACTCATTCTACGTGTCTCACAGGGCAGTCCGTTCAGGAACAGTTTCCATCTCGAATTATTCCACTGGCAGGCAATGTGAATGGGGCGATCGGTGGCTGCATTTCTGCTGGAAACCGATGAAATAGGAATTTCCTGGGATCGCGGATTCAGCAGAGACCATGTCCAGTACTCTCCCTGGTTAACATGATATTTCAAACTGAGTGAGCCCCACTGAAAAAGGGTCTGATGCGTCAGTTTTTTATCGGTAGCGGGTGAGACCCAGGCTTCAATCGTGAATGTTCCCTCAGAATTATCCGGCAGCTTTGTTTCGAGCCAGTCATCGCCAGTAAAGTGGATTCCCCGACTGGTGAGTTGTGGGTCCGTCTTTAGACTGCTTGACCAGGCGGCGCCGAGGATTCTGCCATGATTATGCATGCCGCTGAGATCGTGCAACAGGTCTCCGCTTCCCTGTTCAAAGCGGTATAAAGCGACCGTTGATTCATGCTGCGTCAACAGAGACGCTGGCTGAAAGGCAGCATCGTACATCACTTCTTCGCTGATGCGCAACTGCGAAATATTACCCTGAAATCCCCGATGCTGCCCGTCTTCGATGATGGAGCCGGTGCCGATTCGAAAGAGCGATCGTAAGTAGCGTGCTTCACGCGGCGATCTGTGCTTTGTTATTTTTTCCGGTGCCTGCCCGTCCACAAACACATTCAGAGTCGTTCCGTCGTAAACACCCGCAATATGATGCTTGCCGGGAGTGATTTCGGCGGAGAAGGCATGCCAGGTCCATGTTCCTTCGTAGTAATAAACGTGAACGCGCTGATTTCTGAGAACGCAGTAAGTGGCCCGCAGATGAGAATGCAGATCGTAAATGACCGTGGATGAAAACTGGTCGTTCATGCTCTCCTCAGAGATGTCTGCCCAGCATTCAATTGTCAGGGGATCGGAGGGCCTGCGATAATCGTAAACGGCTTCCACGGTATCGTCGACTCCATTGAAGTGCAGTGAAAAGCCTGCGAGATGGTCCAGGTCTTTGTTTGCCGGATTGGGTGTGGCACAAACGCGGAAGCCTGTCGTGGCATCCCGCATCACCGGCAGGCGGCCCTCACGATAACCTGAACGACAAGAGACAGAGTCCTGGATAGCAGATCCACCACGCAGCATCCTGTGGGTTCCCGTATGCGGGCCGGAAGGATTATTCACCGGATTGGAGAAACTCTCTTCGTTCGAAAAATAATCGCGGCACCATTCTGTGACATTCCCATGCATGTCGTACAGTCCAAATGCATTTGCCTGAAGTTGACCACAGGGGTGAGTATGAGTCGTACCAAATCTGCCGTAGCGGGACAGTTGCTGTTCTCCGGGGGCAAACCACGGTGTGGTTGTTCCGGCGCGACACGCGTATTCCCACTGCGACTCGGCAGGCAGGTCGAACGAAAGCCGGGCCTGTTTGCGGGTCAACCAGCCACAAAAGTTGCGGGCGTCATACCAGGTCAGGTTGGAAACGGGATGATCATCGTTGAGCGTGCCCCCCAGATCACTGGCCCAGGTGATCTGCGGATCCCGTTTCGATGTCGTGAAGTCAGTCCCTCCACGCCCATCTCGTTCGGCATCGGTCCGGTACTGAGACTGTGCGACGAATTGTCGAAATTGTTTCCGCGAAATTTCCGTACGGCTCATATAAAAAGGTTGAGTAATACGTGCCAGGCGGTAGGGCAGGTCGGCCGTCAATACCTGGTATTTGATTTTCTGTTGTGTTGTGGATGCTTTCGTATTTTTCAGCGTTTCATCCAGTGTTCCCATCATGAATTCACCGGGGGGAATCAGCTCCAGGTCAATATTGACGCCAGCTCCGAGGGGGACTTCCATCTGTGGAGGCAGTTTGAGAAAGTCAGCCCAGGCCTGTTGCACCTCCCGGATGCGCTCGGGGGTATCGTTGACCAGCACGGGGTCCGGCATTTCGACGGGCCATTTGAACTCCTTATTTATCTCGGGCGTTTTGCCGGGATCAAATTCTTCCCAGATGGCGCCTTCGATCTTTCCATCTCGACCGTTTCCGCTGAGGTCAGGAATTACCTTTCCCGTATCGGAATTGAAGTGGTACAGCAGCAGTGTCGAGTCATGCGAAGTCAGCTCTTTTTCTGGAGCGAAATCTTCCAGGTAAATTGCTCCTCTGGAAAAACGACATTGATGCAGCAGTCCGGCAAAGCAGGATTTTTTTTCGGCGACGGGACGTCCAATCAGAGCCGGATCGGGATTGGCGCAGAGGTGAACGGGAATGGGAGAATGTCGATGTCGGCGTCTTACCGGGTAATTGAGCCCCTGTTTTTTGCCATTCACATACATGCCGATACTGATCCCGTCAAAGACGGCAGCAAGATGTACTTTCTTGCCACAGCCGATCTGCTGCGAATTAGTGTGATTTGCGTAATAGATGCCATCATGAAACATGAACTCCGGCATCGTGCCATCTTTAAGGCGCATCAGGAATCCTGCAGTCTCCGCATTGGAAATGATTTCCATGTTTCGGGGGCGTTCTTCACAGTCCGGTGTGAGCCAGGCTTCGAAGGTAATCGGTTCTCCACTGTCATAGATAAAAGGTGTTTCTACAAAGTCATCGACGCCATCAAACCGCAGGACATGCTGTTCCTGTTTTTCGGGTATCACGGCAGGTGCTGGTGGTACCACCGGGCTGGTCTGTTCGGAAGAGTTATTTTCTGCAGCCGGGAATGCCAGCAGCAGAGCGTACACATACAGCCCCAGCAGGCCGAGGGACGCCATAACCGTATATCTTTTCCATCCCGGCGAGCGCTGGACGGGCTGGTTTTTAAGTATGTACTCCAGTGAATCGGCGGTTCCCGGGCGGTTCTGTAACGCAGCAGTCACTTCCTCGGCGGCCGGTCTGAGTTGCGGATCCCATTCCAGCATGGATTTCAGCAGTTTGCGATCGACCCGGTTGATTGACTGGAACTGACTGGCTGGATTGATGATCTCCAGCGTTTTCAGGTCTCGGTTCAGAGGGTGTCCTGTGAGCAGAAAATACCAGACACATCCCAGAGAGTAGATGTCGGATTTGGCCGTTGCGTTGCGGGCTGAATTCCATTGTTCCGGGGAAACATAACTGAGCTGACCGAACCCCTGTCGGAACGAGGTCAGTTCCTTGCCATTCCCGGAGCCTTCCGGTTGAAACGCCAGACCAAAATCTGCAATCTGAACATAACCTTTTGTATTGATCAGAATATTACCCGGATGGATATCGCGGTGTACGATGCCCAGCTGGTGAACCGCAGTCAGCCCCGAGGCAACCTGATAGATAATGCTGGCACAAGTGCGCGGGGGAAGGGAAGAGCCGACTTGTTCCAGCCTCTGTTTCAGATTCTGGCCATCTACGTATTCCTGCACAAAATAGGTAAAGCCGTTTTCTTCTCCTGCAAACAGGGCCTTTACCACGTAAGGAGATTCAACGCGGGCCAGCATTTGCACTTCACGCTCAAATCGCTCTGCGAGATCCTTCCAGTCTTTTTGCCGTTCCGTGTTGATGAGTTTTACGGCAACCGGTCGGATCAGGCGCGTATCGTAGCCTTTAAAAACACGGCCCATACCTCCCGCACCGATTTCGTATTCGAGGGAGATCTGCCCGATTGAAATCGGCGGTACCCTGAGCTGATTGATCAGTTCATCCGGTTCGTCGTCCAGTTTTTCCAGTTTATCTCGACATTCCTCACAGGTACCGAAATGCTCTGAGAGTGATTCAATCTGGGTAGAGTCGAGTTTTCCCAGGCTGTAATCTGCAATCTCCTTCAGATTCGGGCAAATTGAGGGGGGAGAGTCAACCACAAATACGCATCCACAAAATAGTATAAGCTGAAGTTCACAAACGCGTTCCAGATAGCATCACTATTAAGGCAGTGTCTTTCAAGCGATTTGAATCGGGTTAAATGCCCCTGAAGACGCTACGGTCGAACGAGACGCAGTCTAAAAGTAAAAGTGTTGTTTCCGAGTGGATTTGTGACAGTTAATTGCTGGAAATCAATAACTTTACAGATCTTCGCCGAGTAAATCTCTGATTTTTCGGAGCGCGCGCGATTGGATTTGACGAATATTCGCGGCTGTTTTATCTAATTCTGCTGAGATTTCCCGAGTCGATTTTCCGGATAGAAAAATCAGTCTCAAAACCTGTTTTTCCTGATCGGTTAATCCGGCGAATTCAATGACTCCCTCAGCGATATCTCTTTTTTCTTCCACTGTTTCGATGTTTTCATCTATCAGATTATGAATATGAATCAGGTTGTCTGTGCCACCGGGAGAATGGATCTGTTTTTTGCGGATATGATTGGCTGCAATATTTCGCAGGCACGTTTTGAGGAGTTTGATATAGCTGTGACGTCCATGTTTCAGACGCAGCTCTGAATTCGAAATGATTTTAAAAACAGCAGCTAATGCCTCCTGGACGACATCTTCCACATCCTCTTTGTTGTACACAATTCGGTTCGTCATGCGATGCAACAGCCAGGCGGAGAGTTCCATCAGCCTGTTCGAGGCTGCACGATCGCCCTGGGAGGCTCTTTGGATCAGTGTAGTCGAGATGGACTCAATATTCATGGCTCGTTGATTGCGTTCTGATGGGAGGGTATTTTCTCTAAATTTGCTGCGATAACGATTTTTCTGTCACAACGATGGATCGGAATCACACCTATTTATGCATAGGGATATTTGTGAAACGGTGGGATCTGTTTCCGGCTCATTCATCGGCATGAAAATGTCTGTGTGTTCATATCGGAGATGATTTAAGTGTGTTTGATATACGTTTTTACCCATACACGAAGTCAAGTGCAAGAACATAGTGGCATTTTTTGAAAGTGCCATGTCAGAAAGGTGTTGTGTTTTGGGGAGACTGGCACAGGAACGGTCTGGCAGACTCATCATTGGAATTCATTTGACGTTTTAAGGAGCAGGGATGCCTGCCCTCTGGGATTCGTTATTTATTAACGGGTTTCAGAGGGTTCCCTTTTTCAGTTTTCAGCACCGTCAGGCCTGACAGAGACGTTGTTCATGGATTTCCTGTCTGACGGAAGTGCAGTTTGATTTATTGCAACAGATGATAATTGGAAAGCGGAGGATGTGATGAAGAATAATATGCTGTTTCTGTTGTTACTTTTCGTAATATCCATTGTGGTTGTACCAGGGCCAGACAGAACCTCTGCGATAAAAAAAGTCGATCTGGCGACAGGTCAGATCACGCGTTGTAATTATGATGATTCCAGCAGGCTGCATGGTCGCTATACCCTGCATGACAAAGCGGGTAACCTGATCGAGGAAGGGGAGTTTGATCATGGCGCCTGCACTTATTTTTCCGTGAACAGTCCGGAGGGAGCACTGTTATTCGAAGTGCGCGAGAATGAAAACTATCTGCTGGTCCAGACATATCCCTGATTCCTTCCCGTAGAGTACGCGCATAAGTTCTACCTCCTGTTGCATAACGCGCCTGTTCCTGCAGTCGGCATGTCCTACAGGAAACGTTGGACGGTTCCGCACGCAGAGCAAGTGCGCTACCAGCATGACCTCGCTTCAGCCATCGCTTTCAGACGAATCGGCGGAAAGAGAAAGACGGTTGATGAGCGAAATTCGCATTGTGACTGATGCGAAAACAGGGGGCTGACACAATTCACGGGGCTTCATCATCCCACCTCAGCAGTTCTCCTCACACCCATTTCCCGGGGACGATTCCTCTCTTCGGTCGGTCTTCCCTCACAGATCCTGTGTCTCCGATTTGTCCGCCTGCTGAGAATAAAACGCTGTAAGTACTGGAATTACTGAGGTATATAATTTTGTTATGCTTGTAATCAATTTCAATAAAGCGGGCAATTCCTCAAGGAAAGACATTGCATCTTTACGCCTGTATGCTATTTTAAATAAAGTAAAATAAGTGCTCTATATGTTTACTGAATTACTAAAGTAATATTTAGTTAAAGTCATGCATTTATTAATTAAATGAGGAAGCACATGAAAATGAATCGACGTGGATTTACACTGATCGAATTATTAGTCGTGATCGCCATTATCGCGATTTTGATTGCCCTGTTACTCCCCGCTGTCCAACAGGCCCGTGAAGCAGCGCGGCGAAGTACCTGCAAAAATAATATGAAGCAGATGGGACTCGCCCTGCACAACTACCATGATATCTATAGTTCGTTTCCGATTGGCGCGCAGAGCAACTACACGAAACCGAACTGGCGAATCGCCATTTTACCTCAAATGGATCAGGCTCCGGCTTTCAACCAGTTAAACTTCAACGGCTACTTTTACGGTACATTTACGAACAATACCGTGTTGAGTACTCTGCGAGTTCCCATCTATAACTGTCCTTCCAGTGCGCTGCCTCCCACCACCCTTGTGCGAAATCCCGATGGTTCACGCGGGCCTGGCCAGGTGATGGACTATGTCGGTATCGCCGGTGCTACAACTGACCCGGCAGGCCGTACTAATGTCTGCTCACCACTGATGAGTCGCGGGGACATCTGGTGCCAAAATGGATTGCTGACCGCGAATATGAATTTCAAGATGCGGGATTGTACGGACGGAACTTCCAACACGGTGATCGTTTCTGAGCAATCAGGTCAAATCGGAACTTCAGACTCGCGCAGCGCCTGGTATGGTGGCTGGCAGGGAGCCCTTAAAACAGGAACGCCCGCTTCGTGGACCGCCAGTGATGTCTGGGGCGCCGGGGTCACTACCATCCGCGATGGTCATGGTATTAATCCCAAGACTGTCGGAAGTGGCGGTGATACTCTGGAAGGCAATACGCATCTGACTTCGTTCCACGTAGGTGGTATCCATGTCTTATTGACCGATGGTGCAGTGCGTTTCCTTTCAGAAAATATCGACTTCGTGACCCTGAAGCAGTTAGCAGCCCGCGATGACGGACAGGTGATTGGCGAATTCTGATTCCATTTAAATTTCCAGAGACACTCCGAGTGCGCGGGCGGCAAAATACATCCAGCTTCTTAAAGCGCACTTGACGTGTCAGATTTCGATGTAGTTTGATCAGAAATTCCACCTGGAATTGATAACTAAAGATCTCGTCAGCATACACGCTCATCATCTTGAGGAAAAAGGCGTTCCATGATCCACCATTACACAGAGCAGCAGGGATTTATCAGAGTGATGATGATACCTGCGTTATTGACGTTTGTTTGTACTTTAGCAGGCTGTGGCTCTTCAGAACCTGAGAAGGTCATTGGTACAGTGACGATCAGTGTGACTCATGATGGCAAGCCGGTGACAGAAGGTACTGTCAATATGATCGAGATTGGCTCGTCGAAATCGGCTACGGGTACACTGAATGAAACCGGCAACCTGACACTCGAAAACGTGGAAATCGGAAAATATACCGTTTCGATCCTTCCACCTCCTTTGCCGCCGGCTGATCCTGATAAGCCGCCTGTCCCGATCAAAAACTATCCCAACATTCCAGACAAATATCGATCTGAGACGACGAGTCCCTTATCTGCGGAAGTGAAAGAGGGAGTAAACGAATTTCAGTTTGAACTGAAATAGACTCCTCATGTTGATGAGAAAGCAGGGGATCGCATGGGCGCCCACGGTTGATTTGTGTAGCAGCGAATGATCCTGAAGCTTCTCTGAAAGCTGGCTGTCTCTGGAGACCCGCGTTTACAGCCATGCCACAACAAGCCTGCCGTGCAATTCTGCGAGAGATCCCAGTCCATGTGGGGGCGTCTCCTGCGTCAATCTAAAACCGTCGTGTGATCATGATCGACGGCACAATTCTCACACTTTGCCCCGAAGCATTTCGATTTGCCTGACTGTGCGGTCGAATCACTTCAAGAAACGCGAATAAAACTCTCCCGCCAATTTATCACCGTTGGGTGTGACCTCACTGATAATCAGTTCCGGACCGTTGCTGTTGATCATCGCGACAGCGAATTATCAGCAGGCACGGGAGATCTCTTGTCAGGTTCACTCTGCCGTTGATTCGTTCAAAAATACCGGGCGCCACAAGCGATCAGATTGCATGATAAGCGATCAAAATGTTTGATGAGCGGCCAGTTTTTAGCGAACTCGTCCAGGAAGAAAACCAAGCCCGTGGGTTCGATGCGCTGAGAGTGAGACTGCGAGCAGAAAAGCGGGCGTGGAAATAATTATGTGCGAAAGGGATACGGTGGCTGTCCTTTACCGACTGTGACAGTCCGACGCACTGCAAGACAGGGTCGCTTTCTCGAAACTCAGGTCTGCTGAAGTGGTAAGTCAGTTTCGTACCTGCGCTACGGGGACAAATCATCCCGGCAACCGTTTTTTTCATCCGATGCAACGGAAAGAGAACAGGAATGACTTTGCGCGTCGTGGCATGCATTGATTGCCAGTTGGCATGACCTTTGCGGTGGCTGTAAAGAGCGACTGAGCATTATGTTCCCATGGCTGATGTTTTATCAGAGGAAATACAGCCATTTATCTATGAATCCTCTCTGACCTGATCGAGGAGAGCAACAAGAACCAGACACGAGGAGAACAGCAATGAACAAACTCATGTTAACACTGACATTTGTAGCAACCGCGCTGTTCGCGGGCCCCGCTTTCGCGCAGAACGAATCACCCTATCTGAAGGCCGATGATACCTGGATCAATATTGATGGAACCGTTGATAAGGTGAGTGCCGACAGTTTTCTTCTGAACTACGGTACGGGAACCATCACCGTGGAAATGGACGATGGAGATCGCGATGCGGACGGTTATAAACTCAACAAGAATGACAAGGTTCGCGTCAGCGGCCGAATTGACGACGACTTCTTCGAGAAGACAAAGATCGAAGCCAGCGCCGTCTACGTTGAGAATCTTGGGACCTACTTCTTCGCAAGCTCTCTGGATGAAGAAGATGCATACCCCTTTGTTTACACGACTCCCGTGGTTACTGCGTCAACAACACTGCAAGGTACGGTAAGTGAAATTGACGATCATGAGGAGTTTGTTCTCAACACTGGTCTTCGGCGCGTTCGAGTCGAATTGGATGAGATGCCCTACAACCCGCTTGACGATGAAGGGTATCAGAAAATTCGAGTGGGAGATCGCGTACGGGTTTCCGGCAAGATTGATGTCGATCTGTTCGAGATCGAAGGAGAGCGTGAGTTCGTCGCTGATTCCATCGTCACATTGTCCAGGTAAACTGTTTCCGTATTAACACGGAGTTTCAACTCATACGAGTTTCAACAATCACAAGGAGAAATCATGGAGAATCATCAACGCATGCTGAGCAGGATTGTCGCTGCTCTGACCGCCGCCGTTTTACTGGCACCCGCGTCCGCCGTGGCTGGCAAACTGCAGCCATCACAACTTCCGCAGGATACCGCGTGGTTGCTGCATCTGGATTTTGAAGCATTAAGTGCATCAAAACTGGCCGAAAAAGTGCGAGAAGCCAAACCGCAACTGACTGAGGGCGTTCATCACTGGTTCAGCCAGGAATACGGCATTGACCCGCCAGAAGATCTGCGATCCATCACCATGTACAGTCGCGACTTCAAGCGGTACACGGGAACCGTGATCTTGCAAGCGGACTATGAACGTTCCAAAGCGATGGAGAAAATGGAACAGGCTTCCCAGTTGAAGAAGACAACCTGGAATGATCTCACGCTCTACACCGTGACAATCGCCCACCATCATGGAGACGCAGCCCATGCTAAGCATGCGGACCGGTCGTCCGATAAACGTCGTGATCAGGCAGGGAAAAAGAAGTCTCGTCATCATGATAAATCAGGCGGTAAGCAGATGACAGTTGCTTTTGTGGATGACAATACCATCGTGCTCGGTTCGTCCGTGCCGAACACCCAGGCGGCTGTGAAGCTGCTGAAAAAGGACGGTCGTTCGCTCAGCACGGATTCGCCTCTCCTGACGGATCGGGTGGCCAATGCGTGGATTTATGGAGCTGCCATTGATCTGAAACGCTTAAAACAAAATCCGTTGCCGATGCCCGTACTGCAACAGCATGAACGCATCATCTGGTCGTTTGGAGAACGAGATGGCCAACTGTTTGAACATGCGAAACTGGTGGCAGCATCGGAAGAGGTCGCCCAGGAAACTCTGCAGGTTGTGGAAGGGATCGCCGCCTACGAAACACTGTGGGCCCAGGGAAGTCCGCACATGAAATCGCTGATGAAGAACACACGAATTCAGCGCAACGGCAATGTCGTTGAAGTCAGTTGGGACGGCGACACGGAAACCGTTCTGAAGGCGTTGAAGGATCTCGGCCGTCGCATGAAGACATGGAAGCATGTCTGGGCATCCGACGATGACCGATCGGCGTGATCATCTTTCTGAAGCCGCATGATGATTGACAACTGCCATGCCTGCACTCAGGTTGAACCAGCTTCGAAGCCTGTCAGTTTCAGGAGCACAGTTCAAAGCGAACAGAACCAGCATCAGGATTCGATGAGATTAAAACTTCATCGCTTGTGCTGGTTCTGGCGGCTGAAAAGTAAAGTTGTCGCTATCAGGATTCGTCCTGGCAAACTGCTTCGATTACGGCATTCAAGAGATCCATGCGAATTTTCGCGTCTGAGAAAAATCCAGTCCTTTCGTCAATGATCCAGATCCACTGCGATTCATTGCCGAAAGGACTTTGCAATGCGAGGACAGCGATGGGGCTTGAAGTCTCTGCGGAAGATCGTGAACAGCCCACGCTCCACCAGATCAAGGTGGAAAAAGCGATCCGCTCAGCTTCACTGACAGTACATTCACCGACAGCATTTCGTTTTAAACGACAGATGCAGCGTTTTCTGTCAGAATATTTTCCGTAACAGTTTCATAAGTTCACGTCTTTCACTTCAGCTGATAATTCAGACGGCTGTATACATTGGGTGGTCTGCAGCATTGAGTTATGATGATTCTCTGCATTAAGATCAGATCAGATTATGGGAACGAGGCGTGTCCCATTTTTTCAACCGTGCCTTTCTTCAGCGGCAATCTTCCAGGACAATCTAACCGCATCCGCACTCAAGTCTGAAAGTGATCGAAATGGCGCACAAGGCAGGGACAGAGCAAATATTATATCTACCCCAGGAGCCGGTTCAGAGACTGCTCAAACCACTGATCCGGTTTCTGCATGTCGAAGCTGCCAGTGGCATCTTCCTGGCGCTCTGCGCACTGCTCGCATTGTTGATGGCGAATTCCCCCTGGTCGAGTGACTATCTGGCGATCTGGAAGTTACCGATGGGAATCTCGATCGGCGATTTCCAGCTGGTACATTCGCTCAAACACTGGATCAACGATGGACTGATGGCGATCTTCTTTTTTGTGATCGGGCTGGAGGTCAAACGGGAAATCGTAGTGGGAGAATTGCGTGAGCTTCGACGGGCAGCCTTGCCCATCTCCGCAGCCCTGGGCGGCATGCTGGTTCCTGCCGGACTCTATTTCGCGCTGCAGGTCGGTCAACCGGGGCAGAACGGATGGGGCGTGCCGATGGCTACGGATATCGCGTTCGTTGTCGGGTGTATGGCGATTTTAGGTAGCCGGGTACCGGCAGCCTTGCGGGTCCTGTTACTCTCACTGGCGATCGTAGATGATATCGGAGCGATTCTGGTGATCGCCATCGGATATACTGACGCCATTCATCTGTCCTGGCTTTTTACGGGACTGTCAGGCATCGGAGTTGTGTTTTTCATGCAGAGAATCGGCGTGCGCAGCATGCTGCTCTACACACTGCTGGGGTTCCTGATCTGGGTGGGCTTCCATCAATCGGGAATTCACGCCACGATTGCCGGGGTGGTGATCGGACTCATGACGCCTGCTCGACCCTACTTGAAGAATAACGTTGCCGTGGAGCTGTTTGCAGGGGCCAGTCGTCTGCTGCACGGGGATTCCTGGGAAAACGAACTTCACCGGCCTGAGAAGGTGATAACGTATCAACGGGTTTCCCGCGAAACAATTTCCCCCGTGGAATACCTGATCTATCTGCTGCACCCGTGGGTGGCATTTCTGATCATGCCGGTGTTTGCCCTGGCGAATGCAGGCGTTGCGTTCCAGATGGCTGACGTGGCCACGTCGACAGCCATGGCGGTCATCATCGGACTGATGTTAGGAAAGCCGCTGGGAATTCTGTTATTCAGCTGGTTATCGGTGAAGTCCGGAATTGCCCAGCTGCCGGCGAGTGTCAACTGGAAACAGCTGACGGCTGGTGGTTTCCTGGCTGGGATTGGTTTCACAATGGCATTATTCATCGCGGGACTGGCGTTCAAAGACGAATCCCTTTTGCGTACGGTGAAAGTCGGAGTTCTACTGGGATCATTCTTGAGTGCAGTCGTTGGTATGACGATTCTCGGCGCATCTGCCAGTGAAACCACAACGGAAAATAACGAGATAGAAAATTTGGACGCCAACAATTAGAGTGTATCCTGTTTTACGAATGCGTCATTCTGTCGCGGACGTTCGACCGACGATTATAGTCAGACCGTTTTGCAATTCCTGTTTACGATCAAACCAGTTTACGATCATAGAATAACACCTGCTTTTCAAGAATTACGAAACCGTGTGACTGGTGTCATGCATCGGGCACGACCGTATTTTATACCAGTAACTGAATCGTTCTGAGAGCTCGGAATTGCTCTATACAACGTGCAGAACTTGTAACTCTTTCTCAATCGACAGTATTAACGACGACACAGGCGTTGAAACGAGAGAGACATACTGAGTATGATCGATCCGACTGACTGCCGATGCGGTCGACATCAGTCTATTTGCAACAATCAGGTCGATTTAGGGACGTTGATTCGTCCGAGCATTTTTTATGGATCGAGCGCATTTCAGGAAGTATCAAGAGTTACGGCATGGAGACACGCAGCCCATTAGCAGCCAGCATTTTACACGTACGCGTTCGACTCAAGCATTTTTTCCTGACCGTTTTCTACCTGAAACCGTTTCTGTATCGTGACATCTCTGCCCGCTATGAAAGAACCGATGTTGCGATACACGAAGGTCTTCGGATTGGGGCTTTAAATTACCTGCTGATCAAAATGCTGTGGACTGTGGCAGCTTTTTTTCAACAGCATTGGGTGCTGTTTCCGTTCTACTACTTCACAGGTTTGTATCACTTAACGCATCTTCTCTTCTGGCCTCTGGAACGGCGGGCACTTCGCGCGTATCACGGCCGCCCCAAGCCTGCACCTCTGCCGGTCCCTTAATTACAGTCCGTGGATGATCCCGACCAGTTCGTGAAAAATTACATTCAGCATCCCTTTCCCGTAGTGTTGCGTTCTTTCCTGAATGACGAGAATGAGCTGGGAAAATGGAGTTTTGAATCGGTCCTGGCCAAATACGGTGAGGAACAGGTGCTGCTGACGACAAAAGAGAAGGACGGATTCGAGGGAAAACTGTCCCAGGTCCGCGACCCCAATGTCTACTGTCACAACAGTGAGTTTCTGTTTCAAAGGTATCCGCATCTCCAGGAGGGACTGGGCTTTGACCGCCTTGCTGCCCTGTCAGGAGGTCTGTTGCCTGCCTACAGTCAGCTTTTTATCGGCAGAAAAGGAACGGGGACACCGTATCACTGTGCCGCGGTCTGGAACTGGTTCTTCATGCTGGATGGACGTAAGCGCTGGTATTTTGTGGACCCGACTCACAGTCTGCTGCTGTATCCGGTGATGAGTATGGGGCAACTCGCCAGCATGTCTCACTGTTCTTATCCGGATCGTTATAACAGGGACGCGTATCCGCTTTTCGAACACTGTCCGGTTTACAGTGTCGTTCTGGAAAAAGGTGACGTGCTGCTTAACCCGCCCTGGTGGTGGCACGCGATTGATAACCTGTCCGAGGAATCCGTCTCTGTGGCGACGCGCTGGCATCAGGGGGGCGTGGTCGGAAAAGACGCTATGTGGACGGAAGGCTCTTACGATATCAATCGCTTCCTCTCCGTCGGCCTGCAGACGGGATTCACATCACCTTTCTTCATGCAGCAACTGTTACGAACTCCCTCGCCCAAACTGGACGAGCACACGACACTCAGAGAAAAACGCAACCGTTTCGTAGACATGCATTACCGGGTAGGTGGCGGAAAAACACTGGGTATTTACCACAAGCTGTAGAGCAGCCTGCAAAATTCTACTGCGTCTACTCAAACACCTTTCCTGACAGTTCAGCTTGAAGTTCGGAAAATAATTTTGCGCATGACTCTCTCTCTCCACATCACAGGCTGAAGAATATCAAGCATACGCTGAAGGCCACCCCCGATGCAGAAGGTAGCCGGATCAGATACTTCTTTGCTGTTTTGCTTTGATGTTTATTTTGCGGACTGCTGACACTGTCAACTGGTGTTGACAGTGTCGTGAGCCGTAGACACTTCAGGCGTTGACACTTTCTGCTTCGCGGAGTCGCCTGGTATCGACTGACCGTCACGGAAAGACGCTCTGATTCAAGGCGTGATCTGGATGTGCAGTAAATCCGGATCCAGCAGAAGTGCCAGTAGAAACAGGATTAACGGCATGATCCCTGAAAGAATGAGTAGCAGGGTCAGCCCCATGATCCGGGATGATTCCGCACGATGCGATTCCCACTCATCCAGGCCGGATTGAAGTACTGTCTCAGTACGCTTTTTTACCGGTTCGAGTGGTGAAGGGGTCTGGTGCAGGAAGGGAACCTGCTGGGGCCGCCTGACTTCGTAAAATAAACCTGTGTCGTGATTGAATTTCGTCAGCATGTTCAGCACTCCTCAATCAGAGGTAACTGTTGCCTGAAAACACCTGTGGTCAATCAATGGTAGTAAGCAAATGCTGGACCAGTTTGAATAAATGCGATTTATATGCAGTTTTTACCTTCGAAACAGGAAACAGCTCAGATCACGTTATACTCAAATTGAGAACAGCCTGTCATCAATTTGATTGAGCAGGTTTGTCTATGCTGAAGCGAAAATGCTGTGTCTTTTCATAGTCAGACATATCCCCGGTTGATGTTTTTGTTGACAAAAAAGACCTGCAGGTCTATATTCGGTAAAAGGTGTACCGCTTATACATGTTTATGGAATCGGGATCCAATAATGCAACTGACCATGCAGACTGATTATGCTTTGCGGACTCTGATGTATCTGGCATCACGGAACGAGCGGGCCACTGTTTCCGAAGTGGCAGCGCTATTTAAAATTTCCTCGCATCATGTGGCGAAGGTGGTCAATCAGCTGTCGCGCCTGGGTTACATTCGCAGCGTGCGTGGCCTGGGGGGCGGAATTGAACTGGCGCTGCCCCTGGAAGAAATTCGCTTAGGAGAAGTGATCGAACGCTTCGAAGGCAACCTGCATCTGCTGGAATGCGTGGGGACGGAGAATGTCTGTGTGATTCAGCCGTTCTGTAAGCTGAAAGGGGTTCTGGCGGAAGCCGAGCGAATTCAGCGGGACTATCTCAACAGTGTGACCCTGGCTGATGTTGCTCCCTCGCGTCGACAATTGAAAAGTATTTCTTAGCAGAGTCACAACCGACTCAGCGATGTCTCGATTCCACTGTTTTAATCAGAAAAGAAAATTCATGTTCAAAACAGGATTAGTTACCAGCCTCGCCGTGACGTTTCTGTTTATTTTCACTTATGCCTCCTCTGGCTCAGATCAGCCTCAAGAGAGCAAGTCGGGCAAATCGACTTCTGCCGCATCGGAACAGCAGCCTGCCGAAGCCGCCGTCAAGCGGACACGTGAAACCGTGAAAATGCTGGATGATATTTATAAACAGGCGATCGTACTCATCACGGACAAATACGTGAATAGTGAAGAGGATTTCCCGGCAGGCAGTGCGGCTGTCGAACTGTTTAAGCGTGTCGGCAAGACCGGCTATCACCAGGTGCGACTTCTGGATGCAACGGGTGAACCTTACGAACCTGAAAATGTTGCGAAAACCGCTTTTGAAAAGCAGGGGATTCAACAGCTCAAATCCGGCAAGCCTTACTATGAGCAGGTGGTCGTCAAGGACGGGCAGCCTTATCTGCAGGCGATGACTCCGGTCCCGGTAGTGATGAAAAAATGTGTCATGTGTCATCCTCATTATCAAGACGTCAAAGCCGGCCAGCCAATCGGAGCCATCAGTTATGAGTTACCCATCAAGTGAGGGCCTGGCTGGAAGCATGCAGCAGGAACAGCTTGCCCTGGAGTGGCATGCCCTGATCCAGGCTGTCGGAGACGCCGTTATCTGTGTGGATCGGGCCGGGATACTGATCTTCTGGAATCCCGGTGCAGAGCGTCTGTTCGGTTTTTCGGCTGAGGAGGCTGTGGG
The DNA here is from genome assembly GCF_963972345.1 of uncultured Gimesia sp. Classification (NCBI taxonomy): domain Bacteria; kingdom Pseudomonadati; phylum Planctomycetota; class Planctomycetia; order Planctomycetales; family Planctomycetaceae; genus Gimesia; species uncultured Gimesia sp. The sequence goes on from NZ_CAXAVM010000081.1 coordinate 28,622, forward strand.
AGAGTCGCTGGACCTGATCATCCCAGCCGAATCCCGAACAGCACACTGGGATGCGTTTTATCAGGCCATGCGTTTGAATCAGACCCGCCTGGGAACTGATGTGATACGCGTTCCCATGCTGCGAAAGGATCAAAGCCGATTCAAAGGTGCCTTGACCGTCGGAATAGTGAGAGGGGAAGGGGACAGGATTGAGCGGATCGGGGCTATCATCCGGGAGGAACCTGCCATCCAGAAAGTTCAGTCATGAGCGTGCATGAAAAGGCCAGGCTGATGATTCACATGAGGCAGCGAAATGGGGAACAGAAAAAGCAAACCAAGTCGAGTTCTGCCCTGGAGATCACTTAAATGAATCGCACAGCAGAGGGGCTCATTTTCCGAGTTCGATCGGTACATGCAGATGATTTCATCTCAGACGATAACGAATGTGTTGTCTGGGGCGATCGGGGAGTACCTCCTGACAGGCTGAGAAAAGAGATCTGGTGGTTGCCGGAACTCAGTCCGGATACAGAGTTAATGAACTGGTTCTCCCGGCATCCAGACAGGTGGTATGAATTCCGTCGGCGGTATCGCGATCAGCTTTCAGCAGAGAAAGAGACATGCGAGCAATTAAGAACGTCTGCCTGCCAAAGGTTGTTGACTCTAATCTATCAGCAGGGGACGTCTGCCCGGAATATGGCAACCGTGATCGAAGAGCATCTGATTCAACTGGAGTGCCAGCAGCGCTGGAACGCGGGGCTGATGATTGGCGGCCACACCACTCCCGTCAAAAGCCAGATCGTGGCACTGGGGGGACTCTGGTTTACAAAACACAAAACGTGGGTAATGCCTGACGAACAAAGCTGGAGAACGATCATTAACCTGCTTCCCGGCGACTTTTAAATCGATACCACTTCAGAATGATTCCTTAATTTTAGAATGTGAATTCAGATGATGAAGAAACTTTTAATGTTATCTGTCTGCTTCGGACTCTTATGGATCTGTTATACGCAGAATGAGTTCTCTCTGACCTTCCTGCAGGCTGAGGAACAGGCAGAACAGGGGGCGCAATTTGATCAGAGTTCACTGCCCGCGACGGCTGAGGAAGCCCGGATACGGGCCAGGCTCCTGCATGAGACGATACATGGTTCACTGCAGGTGATGCACCGGGATCTGTTTCGCGAAGACGAAAGTATCGTGATCCCCTCGCACTCCCTGGAAGATGTTTTTAAAGAACTGGAACGGGGACACGGGATTAAGATTCGCTGGCTGGCAGTGAATGCCAAGGCAATGAATATCGATAATGAAGCGAAAACCGACTTCGAGAAACAGGCTGTGAAGGTTCTGTCCGAAGGAACTCCGGAATATGAACAAATGCAGGACAACAGATTTCAGTATGCTGGCTCAATTCGACTGGCTTCGCAATGTCTGAAATGTCATCTTCCCCAACGGACGAGTAATGAAGACCGTACGGCCGGCCTGGTGATTTCCATGTCACTGAAAAATATGTCAAAGCAGCCCTGAATATCACACTGCAGTAAGTCAGCCTAGACCAGGGTGGCCGCAATGAGTGTGATTAACTTTATCAGATAAGAGGCTGATCTCGGTGGATGTAGCAGCGAATCCCTGTCCGGATCAGGCAATCTCAATGAGGAAGGCAGAAGTATGAGAACGATGATGAGACACCTGTTTGTGGTTTCGATAAGTCTGTTTTCCGTGGCACTGGTTTCGTTTGCCAGTCCACCTGAGCCTGAAGAGGATCCCAAAAAGCAGAAGGCAGAAAACCATTCCCCGAAATTAAAAGAGGGAAAGCCGCCCGCAGCGGTGCTGTCTCTCGCCCAGGCACGTGAGCGTGCCAGGCTGACGCACAGTTTGTACTCAGCCACGCTGGACGCCATGCACCAGAGCTACTTCATCAATGAGCGCGCCGCCGTTCCTGCCCGGGTGATGGAGCGCATGTTTTCTGATGTGGAGCGTCAGGAAAATATCAAAGCCCGCTGGATTGCCGTGAATGCCAGGGCCATGAGTGTCGATCATGAGCCCACTACCGATTTCGAAAAACAGGCCGCCCGGGAAATCGCATCAGGAAAAACGGAATACGAACGCGTCGACAACGGCATTTACCAGCGGGCAGGCGCCATTTCATTAATGAACCATGGGTGCTTAACCTGTCATGTCGGTTTCGGAAAAAAGAATACAAAAGAGCGATTTGCAGGATTGATCATCTCGATTCCGGTAAAAGAACCAGATCAGTAAGCAGTCGGCGCCGGTTGTGCTGCAGCTTTGCAGGTCGTTCTCTGCCGCTTTTCAACACCGTGCGTCAACTGATAAAACGCAGGGAG
>NZ_CAXAVM010000082.1:0-30653 GCF_963972345.1 uncultured Gimesia sp.
CAGCAGATCCAGCAACACTGTCATCGTCATTCAGGATGATGTTGTCCGTGATCGTCGTCTGTGCGAAACCGGAGGAATTTCCCGTGTATTTAATTCCGCCGGCCAGCGAGAAGTCCACGCCGGAGATCTGGTTATTGCGAATGCGGGTCGTAATATCACCGGCTGTCGTGGTGACGTTAATTCCGTTATCCGAAGTCTGCACGACGCTGGAAATGATGTTGTTATCGACAGTCAGACTGGCGGCGCCGTTGAGTTCTACATTGATCGCATCATCGAAAGCCGTGGCGATACTTTTAATCGTGTTATTGCTGATGGTAATATTTCCGGAACTGTCTTCGATATCGATGGCGTCATCACTGACATCCTGCAGTGTATTGTTAGTAATGGTAATTCCCTGAGAATTAGCAATGGCAATTCCCGAAGTCGAGCCGTTGGTAATCGTGTTATTGGCAATGGTGATATTCTGCACGCCGTTCGCCATCACAGCCGGGTCGGCACTTCCGCTGGTAATGTTAAACCCGGACAGCACACTGCCATTTGCCAGCGTGAAATTTCCGGTGATCTGGGGCATCAGGCCGGTGTTCGAATCAGGCAAAGCAACTTGACCGATTTGCGTACTCAAAAACTGAGTTGGACCGGAGGAAAGGACCTGGGTCTGATCGGCGAGTGTGAATGTACCGGTTTCCGAGTCGCCGCGGTGGTCGTACACGACGACATCCCCCGCCTGCGTTCGCGGATCTGCAAAGGCGTCTGCCAACGTGGCGTACGGATCTTCGTACGAGCCATCACTGTTGCCGCCACTGGCGACATGCATAAAGTAATACGGGTTGCCCGTCGCAGGATTAATCAACAGCCCTCCATTGGGATCCTGAATTGCCTGATTGTCGACGACAATGCTGCGCAGTCGTTCGGGCGATTCCCCCAGCCGATCACGGGCCGGGATGTCGGCTTTAAGGCCCGCGCGTCGCCCCGTGATGCTCGGCCACGTGATCGCAACAGAAAAATTGACCGTCGTATTGAACACGCGATCGTTCTGCACACCCAGGTTCAAAGCAACCAGATCAGAAATACGATTTTCTACACGGGTTTTCCAGCCCCACGCCTGTTGGCTGCCGGGTGCCTGAAAATGATACCAGCCGGCAAACGCCCGCACGTCCATGGAGTCACTGGTCAAAATCTTTCGTCCCGCTTCCATATCCACGCCGGTCATTGCGGCCTGATAGTAGCGGGTCAGAATGCCGCCGTAGAGATAATGCCCCACAAACTGACTGGGTCCGCCGAGAGTGTGTGACGTGCCGACCAGCGAGCGTCTGCTGCCTGTCGGCACATACCAGTTCAAGCGCGCATCCCACAGATCGCCCAGCGTTTCAATCCCCCCGGAGATCTGGCTGAAATTGCGCATGCCTGTGTCGCGGGTATCATAATAAACATATCCGCCGATGGTGCGTTCCCATTCGGGCAGATACTGGCGGGCACCCAGGCCGACGTTGGATCCCAGGTTCTGGTTGCGGTCATCCAGCAGCAGTCGCGCGTCGAGAAATGTGAGCCAGTTGCCATCCTCCGCTTCAAGTAGAGGCAGGAAACCATCCAGCGAAGAGAGTCCCCCGATCCGACCAATGGTATCCCCGGCCTGGTACCGGTAGCCGAAGTGCGGCTGGTAACGCCTGAACCAGCCAGCATCACCAAAGAGTTCCGACACATCACCGTTCACATCTGGTGATTCCTGTGCAGGCAATATTTCAGAAGAATCAGCCCGAAGCGAACAGGGGACGCAGAAGAACAACAGCAGCCCGATACAGAAAGATTTCATGGAGTCCATTCCACCAGATGCAGCACATTACTTTCCAAACTAATAAAATTTTCTTCGACGATGAAACGAGGTGTCTATAGAAAAGTTCAGAAAAAAGCCCGCTGGATAAAGGGACTGTTCCGGTTAGTTAAAACAGGATGCGCTGTGAAGTGGCTGGATCCCAGGTTTGCATCAAAAGTAATCGTCGGGAACTCAGCTGCAGGAGGGAATTGCCTCTCTTTATGAATGAAGCAGGGTAGTGCCCCAGGTAATAACCCGTCTGCCTGGACACACTCTATCAGCGGCGAAATGGTGCTTACGGGGCATCCACAACGTTACCGAAGGTATTGATCGTCGCACCATTGTTATTGGTTGACAGGTTTGGCAGATCTTCCACTGTGATCGTAGAACCAATTGTGGCAGAGAAGTCCAGGGCGGTGTCGGTCGTGTTTCCAGAGACATCCAGAAAGGCGGAATTTGATCCAAAGATGGTAGCCACATCCAGGCCGCGACCGCCCACGCCGGCACTGCCGTTCAACAGGTTGTTTTGCACCTGCACCGATGCCGAGGCGCCACCCAGGCTGTCCAGCAGAATCTCAATCCCGTCATCAAAGAGGCCACCCGTCTGCGCGATCTGGTTGTTGTTGATGAAGGCACTATGGTTCGTTCCCTGATCAATGTTCAGGGCAATCCCGTCCGTAAACAGGGCCGCATTATTGTCATCGGAAATAATGTTCTGCGTGATATGAGAGGTTGTGGTCCCGGTCGTGTTCAGGCCGAGATAGATACTGGTGCCAAACAGATTCACCAGATCATCGGAGTCGATCGTATTTTGTGAGATCGTCGTCGTGGCAGAACCAGCATCGTAAACGACTACGATGGCATCGCCAAACAGGCCCTCTGTATTATGGATGTTGTTATTGGAAATGTTCGTTGTCATTACGCCATTGGCGGTACCATAATAAATGATGGCATCGCCGAAGCCGCCGAGGGTATTGGTAATCGTGTTCTGGGAAATCGTTGTGTTCATAGTGCCGGTCGAGTTGTTGGTCACATAGATCGCATCATCGAATGCATTGGCGAAACTGGTGATTTTGTTGCCATTGATATTGAGTGTCGCATTACCGGCATTGGTAGTCACGTTGATGCCATCATTCAAAACGGTCAACACGCTGGTGATCGTGTTTTCATTGATTTGCACGTTGGCATCTGCATTCGTGGAGACCAGAATTGCATTGTCAAAGCCAGTAACAATACTGTTGATCTGGTTTTTATTGATGAACACATTGCCGGAACTGTTCAAAGCCCTGATGCCATCGGAGTCCGCGTCGACGATGGTATTATTGGAGATATTCAGATTCGACGAATTGGTGATATTCAGGCCGTGTGCTCCTGCCGAATTGATGGTCACGTTCTGCACCGTCACATTTTGCGAAGAATCGATCTGGCCGCCGGACGCGGCGCTGTTGGAAATGGTTCCGCCGTTCAAGGCAAAACTGCCTGTATTATTCTGAACGGTGAAGGGCAGGCTGTTGGCGTCGGTACTGTTGAGTTCATCAATGGTGATGTCTGCCGAGTTGTTCACAACATAAGCGTCAAAGGTGGAGTTGGTCCCGTTGACCTGTCCCAGTTTGATCGAGCCGCCTGCATCCTGAATGTTGACAGCATAAGTCGCATTGTTTGCTGTAATGGTACTGTCTGTAAATGTGATGTCCGCGTTGCCCCCGTCGATCCTCAGCCCTGTCCCATTGGTTTTTGAGAGCGTAGTCTGCTCGAAGGCGACCGTGCCGTTTAAGTTGTTCAGACTGATGGCGGGGAATGCGGATGAAATCGTGGTATTGTTGATGGAGTTATTTGCCACGCGAATATCGCCGACCCCATTGGCAATGATCGAACTGCCGGTAACTGTCGTGATATCAAACCCGGAGAGCACACTGCCATTGTTGAGAGTAAAGCTGCCTGTGATCTGTGGTCTGACACCGGTACCGGAATCGGGCAACTGGATCGAACCGAACTGGCTGTTGATAAATTGTGCCGGCCCTTCTGAAAGGACCTGTGTTGCCTGGGCCAGAACGAAATCACCCGTTTCGGCACCGTTGCGATGGTCGTACACAATCAGATCGCCTGCCTGGGTCCGCGGATCAGCAAAGGCGGCCGCTAAGGTCGCATACGGGTCTTCATAAGAACCATCGCTGTTGCCGCCGGTGGCAACGTGCATGAAGTAATAGGGGTTGCCGGTCGCAGGATTGATAATCAGCCCGCCATTGGGGTCCTGGACTTCCTGATTGGCGACGACAATGCTGCGGAGTCGTTCGGGGCTTTCCCCCAGTCGATCCCGGGCCGGGATGTCGGCTTTGAATCCATCTCTCAGACCGGTAATGCTGGGCCATTGAATTCCCACGGCAAAGTTGACCGTGGTATCGAAGACGCGGTCGTTCTGCACACTCAGGTTGAGCGAAACGACATCGGAGATGCGGCTTTCCACGCGGGATTTCCAGCCCCACGCCTGGGGACTTCCGGTGGCCTGAAAGTGATACCAGCCTGCAAACGCCCGGATATCTGTCCTGGTACCGGAGTAGATCTTACGGCCCGCTTCCATGTCCACGCCCGTCATGGCGGCCTGGTAGTATCTTGTCAGCGTACCCCCGTATAGATAATGGCCGATGAACTGATATGAGCCGCCACCGATGTGGGAGGTGCCAATCTGGTCGCGGGTTTGTCCGGTGGGGACGTACCAGTTGAGTCGTGCGTCCCACAGATCACCCAGTGTTTCAATCCCGCCGGACACCTGATCGAAGTTCGCAGCACCCGTATCACGGGTATCGTAGTAAATATAACCGCCAATGGTTCGCCCCTGCTCGGGTAAATACTGTCGCGCCCCGAAACCGATATTGGAACCCAGGTTGTTATTCTGATCATCGAGCAGTAACCGGGCATCAAAGAAGGTCAGCCAGTTACTGTCTTCTCCTTCAAACAGCGGGATAAATCCATCAAAGGACGAGAGTCCGCCAATGCGTCCGATCGTGTCGCCGGCTTCATAGCGGTAGCCGAAATGCGGGCGATAGCGTCCAAACCAGGCGGAGTCTCCAAACAGCTCTGAAACATCTCCGTTAATATTTTCCTGCTGAATACCGGAGGGTTCCACGATGGGATCAAGGGTGTCTGCCAAAAGCGAGTACGGCGCACAAAATGAGATCAATAAGGCAAGGTAGATGCGTTTCATGGAGTCCATTCCAGTGACAGTGTAGAGTTATCAACTCTTTCGTCACTCTGAAATTGAATCCTGAATCGCATTATCCCCCAGAACCGTACAATCGATACACGTCTTCTGTTCAGATCTGGTCAGTCAAAATAGGAGGCCGTTCAGGTTTGCAACGGTTGTGTCTACGAGAGCAGCCAGTCCGTCGTATTCTGAACGGTGCCCCGTCCCGGCAGCAGGAGTTCCGGTTTTGTCGAGTTGTATCAAAATAATGCTGCAAAATAAAAAAGGATTCTCATTCCGTCCGCAGTGGATTGAATGAGAATCCCGCTTCAATTTCGTTCGAAGTCAGCTTAGACGTCTCGTTTTTTGAAACTCCACCAGCGGTTTTGGGGAATCATCGCGATTGCGATGACCGCAAGTTGCGAGAGCATGAACAGCCCCAGTGCCTTCAGGACCCCTTCCGTGAAACCGTATGAATGCAGTCCGACGCCGAGCTCATTCACTCCAAACCAGGACCAGCTGGTGACGATGTTACCCCCGATGGAAAGCATCGCCATGCCACGATCTTTGACCATGCCACCCCAGCGCGCGTGTAACACGAGCGCATTCCAGAGCACAATAATCAGCGCGCCGTTTTCTTTGGGATCCCAGCCCCAGAAGCGGCCCCAGGAATCGTCGGCCCACAGTCCGCCGAGCACGGTTCCGAAGAAGCTCAGAATGATCGCGAAGCAGAGCACGCCATACAGCATGCGAATCACTTCTTTCCCCGCGGCGGCTGTCATTTTAGGCGTCAATACTCCCCACAGGATATAAAACAGACCCAGCAGACCGGCGACAAAGGTCGCCGCATATCCCAGGGTGATACAGACCACATGGGTGGCCAGCCAGAACTGGGTATCCAGGACTGCCTGCAGCACGGCAAACGTATCTCCATCACCGGCGAGCATGTGGGCAATCAGCAGCGTGGAAAACCCGGCGACGGACGCGAGTAAACTGCCGATACCCAGGCGATTCATTTTTTCAATCACAATTCCCGCCAGTACGGCTCCCCAGCCGATAAACACGGCTGATGAATACAGGTTGGTGACCGGTGGTCGTCCTGAAATATAAATCCGGCCAATCAACGCAAGTGTATGCACAAAGAATGTCAGGCAGATCAGCCAGAAGGCCGCGTTGCCCAGGGGTCTTTGCCAGAACAGGAACGAGAAACAGACCATTACAAACGCGAACATGTAGAGCACGGAGCAGTAATAAAATGGTTCGAAGTGATTGAAGAACGCTTCGAAATCCACTTTGGACAGACTGGTATGAGGCAGATCTGCTTTGTGCTTGTTCAACCAGATCTGGTAGTTGCGGACTTCTTTATTGAACTCACTCACATCACCACTGGCATACGCCACGAGTATTTTCGTCCAGGCCTGTGTGGCTTCATTTTCTTTATCCTTGGCGAAACTGGCTTTGACCAGATCGCGGGTCCAGGCATAGGAATAGGTCTGCCATTGATCATCGTTCTCCTCTTCGCCTCCTGGTGGAATGGCGCGGGGAGGATTACGGCGTTCCAGTATCCCATGTCGGCGGATCGCTTCGATCAGGTCATCGCGGGCCGACTCAGCCCGAATTTCCGGTGGTTTGAATGATTGAATCAGCAGATCAACAGTGCCGATTTTCTTTTCCAGATCGAGTACGCGCGACTGGTACAGGGTCGCTTTCCCTTTACCAGCCTGTCGTGCCAGATCAGACTGTTTGGAGAGTTCGGGAATTTTTTCGATAAAGTCGTCAAACGAATAACGGAAGCCGGGACGTTTTTTCAGACCCAGCGTGTGTAATAACTCCGGATTCTCAATGCGAACCACTTCGTATTCGAAGGCATCGCTCGGCTTGGCAATCGTATCCAGGAACCATTTGATGGCGGGTTGTTTATTGCCGTTCGGATCTACAAATTCCTGTTTGCCAGAGATAATCCGCAGGCTGTTGCGGGCCAGTGTATCCACGGGCTTGGTACGACCTTCGTACAGAATCGGCAGCTGTCCGAATTCATAGAGGTTCATTTCATTGGAATTGGGTTTGGGTACACGGGCCTTACTCAAGAGATAGCCGCCAAAGATTACAACAATCAGAGCCGGGATCAGATACTTAGTCATTTTTTCCTGCAGACGGGCACGGTTCTGCGAGGCGAGATCGTTTTCTTTTCCGGAAGGCAGGAACTCATTGACGTCTGATGGTTCGGTTCGCTGCTTTTCGCGGCGTCCCAGGAATCGTAACAGGGTAACCATGAAGTGATACAGCATGCCCACAACCACGATCATGCAGGAGACGTAGGGAATCATCCAGCCCATATTTGTAACGACGGACAGGGTCGTCATTTCTTTTCCAGTGGTCGGATCTGCGTGATAGCCGCTCTGGTAAAATGTTTCTCCGCTGTAACGCAGCGGGTCGTTCATTGAGATTTTGATTTCCCGGTCCACATTCGTGGTGGGATCAACGAGTACGATGTCGGAGGAATAATTCCTCACGGTACTCGTCCCGGCGTAATCATCTTTACGGACGTCAAGCAGTTTGACGGAATATGGTTTGTAATAACGCTTGAACCGCAGGTAGAGCTGATAAGTTGTGCCATCCACGACGACCGGCTGACCGATTTCCTGCAGACTCATCTGAAGGTCGACCAGGTAAATGCCTGAAGGCTCAGACGTTTTTTTATCAATCACTTTAATGTAAGCCGACGGTGTATCGACGCCGCCCCCCATGTCAGTTCCGGTGGCACTCTGCATCGGCAACGCGATCCAGTCCAGTCCAATCCCGGCGGTCGCGGGGTTTTCGAACTCTTTCTTTTCTTCCGGAGTCAGAGAACTCACTTTGCGCAGAGAGGCGTTCGGATAATATTTAACCAGCTCATAATCGAAAGGAAGTTGAGGATCAGAGACTACCGTGTCCCGATTCGCCAGTAGAATCGATTGGGGAATGACGGTGACTTTGTCTTCTTTGGGGTCCGTGGGATCAACGATCGCGAGTTCAACTTCGCGGATATCGTGCACGAAGCTGGTGGTTTCTCCTTCGGAGATCGTCATCTGTGTTTCGACGGCCATCGTACCAACGATCAGTTCACTGAGCATCATCAGGCCGACACCGGCGTGCAGCAAGACAACGCCAGCCCGTTTCTTAAACAGGAAAATACAACCGGATAGCAGAACACAGCCGGCAAAAGTCGCTTTGATTAATTGCCAGAGGATTCGCATGGATGAATCACTGAACCGCGCTGCCTGTCCCTGGGAAATCGCCCAGGCCAGCAGACAACCCAGCAGGATCGTGAAACCCAGGATCAAGGCCCGTTCTGCTCTGCGATGTTTATCGATGTAAAAGAAGAGGACGCAGCCGGCGACTGTCGCAAGCCCGACTCCCGCTTGCAGCAGCCACCATAGTGCTTGCCAGCTCAGTAATGAGTATCCCTGGAAACCATCTTTGTTGGCACCACTGGCAATCACCAGCCAGGTAATCACTGCACCAACAGCGATAATCGTCCAGCCGATGGTCCGCTGACTCCCTTTGGCCTGAACCTTAAAACGAATGAAGTGAGCAGCAAACAGATTGATGCCCATCAGAAAACCGATCAGCCAGCCGCCGGGAAAGTAGATAAAACCGGGAATATTCTGCTGGTCGAGACTGGGAAAGAAGGACGGGGGGAAAAAGATTTTGAACTCAATTTTGGCAATACCCGTACGGAAGTATTCGTCGATCACGACCCAGATATCTTTATTCACCTGCGCCAGGGTGCCCGCCAGGATGATAAAGATGGCCATCGCAAACAGGGCCACGGTCAGTTTCAACGAAGCCAGCGGGGTCAGGAACTTCAGAAACGTTTGATTGAAGTGGACTGACCCGGAATCGGATCCGAGTGTGGCAGGTTCGTTTGATTGATCGGGAAGGGTATTGGTCGCCATGATTTTATCCTGAATTGAAAACTCAAGTAAAAGTTTGTTGAGTAGGGTATCGTCAGCCGTTATTCAAACCGGATCGACTGGACGAACTGTTTGAAGCGTGCTTCTTCCTGTTCGGCCAGTTTGACCGGCCCGGTGAATTTCACAAACCAGGCCAGTTCATCCCGGTAGATGATCGCGCCTAAAATCGCGATACGTGGTTTTGCATCTTCGGGGCCGAGCAGTTTGACATAAGTGGCTTCCAGATCGCCGACCTTCAGCTGCTCGGATTGTTGGGAAAGTTCGGCTTCGGTGATGTCTTTCAGGCTGACCTGACCGCGCCAGCGGTTGATGTTCGGGAGTAACGGAGAAGCCGCTTTGGACAGATCAATCACCGTGACTTCACCGGTTTCGTCACCACTGGTGATGTTGAAGGCAGCTTTTCGCATTCCGCCACTGCGACCCGGTTGCCAGCCTGCGGGGGTTTCATATTGGATCTCGGCAGCCGCTGGTGGATTCGCCGGTCCCGCTGCAGGGCTCCCTGGCCCGCCCATCATGCCCGAGGCAAACGGCGCGCGGCTCATCGGATTGCCGGCCATCATGCCCTTCAGGCTGACGACCGAAATCATCTTATCACCTGATTTGAGTGTGAATAATTCCGTATCCAGAGCCGGTGACTTGTCAGCCGCTTCTTTGATGGTCTCTGCAGAAATGGAATCCAGGCCCACCTGATCGCGCCAGCGATTGATGTTGGAAAGTAAGTCCGCTGTCAGATCTGTTCCCGCGGGAAGCGGAATCACGGAGACTTCCAGCGCGGGGTCCGTATCCTTGATCTTGAGTGTGGCAAATCGCATCGAACTGCCTGGTTCCTGTGTCCAGTTTTCAGGCAGTTTCCATTCCGGCTTGTCACCGCTGAGTGTGACGGATTTCATGAACTCAATGAAGTGATCGAATTCGGCTTTAACCTGGTCCGGTTCCCCGGTCATTTTGAAAAACCAGTTCTGCGGACTGCCGGGCACGATGGCTGCCAGCATACGCGTAGGTTTCGCAGGCGCTGCCGTCATGTCAGGCAGAGCAGTATTCGAAGACGAGGCACCCTTGGAAACGGTGTAAGAGGTAATTTCTTCCTGTTTGCGGCAGCCTGTGGACAGGGACAGGAACGCGAGCAGAGTTACGAGGCATATCTGTTTCATGTGTCTCAATCGAATAGAGGGTTTTTAAGCTGTATTTGTTATTGGAGCTCTCTGTTGCAGTTTCTCATGGCCGAACGGAGAACGGAATTCTCTGCATGAAATCAATTCAGCAGGGCCCGAGTGTTGGTATTACAGATACTTAAAGCGTCACAGAAAGAGATTCTGTAAAAATGTTCAAGGTGGGTGGATTAAGAAAGAATATCTTTCTGCAGGGGGTTAAGTCTATAAATAGTAGTGTTTTAGATAACAAAACGCCCGCTCGTTTTGATGACCGTGCATCAAGGGTGGGCAGCTACTCTATTATAGTTGTCCGACAGCGGAAAAGTACACAACCAGTTCCGACCTGCTCTTAAAAAGCTCTGCATTCTTCCGGTTCCATCACCACAATCGGCCTGCAGAAACGGGAGTGAAAAAAACGCGAAAATTCCGGTAAAAATTACAATGCCTTGCAAAAAAGTCACGAAAATGTTTTCTCAGAGAGCCAATTGTAAATGCTTCCAGAGAAAATTCTATTTACAAGGATTTCTCTTTAATGTATTTACGCATTCCTGCGAATTTTTCGCGAAATAATTTAACTTTCTGGTACGCCAGGTGCGTGATATTTCACTGACCCGTCACAAATGGGACTCTGCTCCCGTTTCTAAATGATAATAAGTACACAGGTACGGAACCGACAATTCAATTGATTCAGAGCAGTTGGTCAGGAAGACCGGGCTCGATTCCCATTTAAACTACCCATTTTGCCAGCAGTTTGCTGGTGACAACCGTTAGGCATGGAAGCCGCATCGTGAAGCTAATTTCACAGACATCGCCCGTTGATGCATTCAATCGGGCTGTGAATATTCAAACTGTCGAATCTCTTCAGATTTCAAGAGGGTTCCCGCAGTTTTCCGCTCGCTCTGCTTCTCTGCTATCGGCGACCATTCAGGTTGCCTGCTCTCAGCCGCAATCACGTTCTGATGCCTGGCTTGAGCTAAGAGAGAATACCCCTTTATCTGAATTTAAAACGCCTTGCGCGTTGAAACCAACCATTATAAGGAGTTGGTAGATGAGGTTTTTTACGACAGCCTTTCTTACAGTTGTATTACTTTCCGGATCAGCCCAGGCAGCGGCACCCAATGGTGTGCTGTTGGATTTTACTGCCACCTGGTGCGGACCGTGTCAGAAAATGAGTCCCTTGATTTCACGTTTAAAGCGTGAAGGTTATCCCATTAAAAAAGTAGACGTCGATCAGGAACCGGACCTGGCGAAACGTTTTAATGTGACCAGCATCCCGGCGTTTGTACTGGTGGTGGAGGGCAAAGAGGTCGCGCGTTCCGTCGGATCCACGACCGAGAGCAACCTGCGACGCATGCTGGCCCGGATTCCCAGTGCAGAAACCCAGCAGCCTGCTCGCGAAAACCCCGCAATTTTCGCTGCGAATGAAAACCGACTCAGCCAGTCAGAAGAGCCACCCATTCAACTGACAAAGAACGAAACGAAACCGGAAAAAAAGTCGCGTGGTTTCAATATTCCCTTCTTCGGAAAATCAAAAGAGGAAGAATCGGTTCCGGTTGAAGAACCAGTGATCCGCGCTCAGTTCGGCGATTCCGCCAGTGATCCACTGGCAGATGCAACCCCGCAAAAAGAAATCATCAACTGGCGGGCCAGCACGGTTCGCATTCGGGTGAAAGACAAAAAAGGAATGGACCTGGGCTCAGGAACCGTGATCCACAGTGCCGTCGGTCGCACCCTGATTATGACCTGCAGTCACATCTTCAGTGAACTGAAAAGCGATTCGCTGATTGAAGTGGATGTCTTCCAGGGAGAGAAGTTTGATACCTATGTGGGAACACTGGTTCGCTACAATATGCAGGCCGATGTCGGGCTGATTTCCATCCCCACCTCTGGCGTGGTTTCCGCGGCGAAAGTAGCCGGGATTGAAAACGAAGTCAAAGCCGGCGATGTTGTCGCCAGTATCGGCTGTAATGGCGGTGCATTTCCCACACTGGAAAAAATCCAGGTGACCGAGCTGAACCGTTTTCTGGGCCCCGACAATATCGAATGCACGGGGATGCCCGTGCAGGGTCGTTCCGGCGGCGGATTGTTTGATCGCTCCGGTCGTCTGGTCGGCGTCTGTTTTGCTGTCGAAAAAGATGAGAAACGTGGACTGTATGTCGGTCTGCCGATGATCCACAAACTGCTTGATGAAGCCCAGCTGACCGAGATCTACAAAGAACCGGCTCTCACGGAAACTGTTCCCGAAGTCAAACTGGCGATGAGTGAAACGCCGCGGGAAATGGCACCCGCACACAATCAGGAAATTCTTGATGAATTTCTGGAACGGGCCATGCCCACAGGTCAGCCGGTGGCATCTGGTACTACCGGTAACCCGGATCTGAATCAACTGCAGGCTGCCCTGGATCAGGCTGGCGAAGCCGAAGTTGTGTGTATTATCCGTCCTCTGAATAAACCACAGTCCGCAAGCCGGGTGGTGATCATCAACAAGGCCAGCTCGAAATTTGTCTCATATCTGTCTGGTGAAGTGGAAAATCAGCCCATGCCGACCTCTGCCCGGTTTCAACCGGCAGAAAGTTTGAGCCGCGCTGAACAGCAATCACGCGATCTGCAGGAAGAGCGGATGAGCCGCAGCCTGCCTCGAAACACCCGTGTCAATCGGACCGGGAGTGCTGCTCAACCCGAAGTCACTGGCTTTCGTTCCCCCGCTTCTTTCACTCAGACCAGCAATAAAACGACGGTTTCTCGCGAAGAACGCCAGGGCAAAATCCAGGAAGTCGAGCAGCAACTGCGACGCTATCGTCGTTCTGCAGATTCCCGTCGATAACCACGACGCGATTCGAAATGGATTCAAAACGGAAAACCAGCCAGAAAAGCAGATGACTTTTCTGGCTGGTTTTTTTGTTTTTTGCTCTCAGACTTTTGTTCTGGTGTCGGGCTTCTTTAGAATGAAGATGCTGTGCTTGAACGCAGCCGAACCCATTCCACGGGTCCACCCCGTTGCCTGCCACCAGGAGACATCACGTGAAGACGATATATAAGCTGGCTGCCTGCCTGAGCCTGATTCTGTTCCCGGTCACTTCACTTTCCGCGAAAGACCTGAATCTGCAACTGCGTTATCAGCAGGAAACGGGTCCGGACACTGGTCGTTTTCATCAGCGGCAGCGTTCCGAAAACTGGAAACCAGGTGAGACCGCGATCATCGTCTGTGATGTCTGGGATTACCATCACTGTCTGAATGCCGTCAGGCGGCTGGAACAGTTTGCCCCACGACTGGATCAATTACTGAAGACCGCCCGTGCCGAGGGGGTGACCATCATTCACGCGCCCAGCGACTGCATGCCCGCTTATCAGGATCATCCGGCGCGGAGACGCGCCATGCAGGTGACCTTTAACGGCCCGGTACCGGAAGGCATCGAAAACTGGTGCTCGAAAATTCCCGCGGAAGAACGCGCCGTGTATCCCCTGGATCAGTCTGATGGAGGCGAAGACGATGATCCGGAAGAACACGCTGCCTGGGTTAAAAAACTGAAAGACCTGGGACGCAATCCTGCGTTGCCCTGGCAGAGCCAGTCCCCCCTGATCTCGGTCGACAGCGAACACGATTTCATCAGTGACAAAGGGGATGAAGTCTGGAAAATACTGGAGTGCCAGGGCATCAAAAATGTCATGCTGGTCGGCGTGCATACAAACATGTGTGTATTGGGACGCCCGTTTGGATTACGGCAGCTGAAGCAGAACGGTAAGAATGTCGTGCTCGTCCGCGACCTGACCGATACGATGTATAATCCCGAGCGTTGGCCTTACGTCAGCCATTTTACCGGCAATGATCTGATCATTTCACACATCGAAAAATATGTCTGCCCGACGGTGACCAGCGATCAGCTGCTCGGCGGTCAGGCATTTGTTTTCAAAGAAGACAAGCGACCGCATCTGTTAATCGTGATGGCAGAAGCTGAATATGATACGAGCGTCAGTCTGCCGAAGTTTGCTGCGGAAAACCTGGGCAAACACTTTCGCGTGAGCCTGGTTTACGCCGATGAGAAAGATCGGAACCTGATACCGGGAATTGAAAAGATCAACGAGGCCGACGTGGTTCTGTTCAGCGTACGCCGGCGTGTATTGCCGGAAAAAGAAATGCAGGCGATTCGCAAGTATGTAAAGTCCGGTAAGCCCGTTGTGGGAATCCGTACTGCCAGTCATGCGTTCTCGCTCCGGGGAAAAGAACCTCCTGAAGGTTACGCTGACTGGACGGAATTCGATGCCTACGTGTTCGGCGGCAATTATACGGGTCATCATGCCAACGATCTCAAATCGATGGTGACGATCAATCCCGCGCAGAGAAAAAATCCGATTCTGGATGGCATTCCCGACAAACCGTTTCCACAGGCCTATTCACTGTATGAAGTCTCTCCGCTGGCAAAAGGCACAACGGTGTTGATGACCGCAGAAATCCCCGGTAAACCCGTCGAACCGGTTGCCTGGACCTTCCAGCGGAAAGACGGCGGTAAATCGTTTTACACATCGCTGGGACACCCGGGAGATTTCAAACAGCCCGAGTTTGTCAGGCTGCTGACAAATGGAATCTACTGGGCCGCCGGACTCGATCCGGCCCACGTCAAAGTCTCGGGAAAAGTCTCGTTGAACGACGCGCCTCACTGGTCCGTAATCGAAGTCCCGGGAACAGGGAGGGCAGCGAAAGCCAGTCAGAGTCGCTGGTATCGCTGCGTGGTGCGAATTCCCGAAGCCTGGCGCGCCGGCAATTCGCTGCTGCTGAAAACAGGAACTGCTGCCGGTACAAAGGTCAGCGCCTGGCTCAATGGGGTACCACTCAAACAGGTGGAGGCAGGTTTTCAGTTGGATTGTCAATCGGTCTACGGCAATGATGCCAACCTGATTGTGTTACAGGTAACCGGGCAGGCCAATGATTCTGATTTTGCATCGGCACCCCAGTTGATTTACGGTCAAATCACACTGCCCCTGGCAGGTCGCTGGCAGTACCGTACTGGCGAAGACTCCGCATTTGCCAACATGCCTTTGCCGGCAAAATTCGGAACCGTGACGGACATTGTATTTCAGCCCTGAACGAGATCAGCAAACTGATTTATTCCGTCTCGCCTTTGAATTTCGGACCGTTCTTGATGAAGAACTCCAGCCAGCCTGTCATCAAGGCAGCGGCGATGGTTTTTTCCTGTTTGTATTCAGCGGGTGTCTTACCCCAGTAGAAACCAATCCAGCCGTCCGCGTACTTTCGTGACTTCAACAGAAATTCCTCGAACTCCTGCGGAGAACTTTTGAGCGGGAAAGTTTCTTCAATCACCAGCGGCTTACCGATATCGAAGGCTTTGAGTGTTTCCATGGCTTCGTCAACTTTGCCTGTTTCCGGGTAGAGGTGCACACAGATAAAATCAAGATGCTGACTGACTTTGTCAGGTACGAAACCGGACTGCATGCCGGGACGATCCAGGCTCCAGGGAACCAGGCCGACGGTGACCAAGTGTCGCTGGTCCTGTTTGCGAATTGCTTCGACGAGTGTTTCAACCCAGGCGGCTGCGATTTCGGGGCGGGACCGTTCATCGGGGCTCAAGGTAATCCGCTGCACAAAATGTTTTCCCCCAAGGCCGGGGCCCAGCCAGTCGGTTCCCTGTTTCTTACCGGCATGCACGACCGGTTCATTCATCAGGTCGTAGCAGAAAATGGCAGGACTCTTCGCACACTGTTTCGCGACGGCTTCCCAGAACACGGCCTGGGCCTGCCAGCGTTCCTGGTCGGTCAGTTGATCGTACCAGGCCGGGACATCCTGTTTGTGATAACAGCCCAGTCCGGTCAGATCGAGATAGATGCCCGTGCGTTCGGCGAGCTGCAGTAACTCACCCAGTTTCTGCAGCGCCTGTTCGCGCGGCTGATCCGGAGCGGACATGAATTTGCCAAACTGAATATGGATGCGTACTACATTCGCACCCAGCTGTTTCATCTCGGCGAAGTCCTGTTCGACCTGCTTCCAGTCTGTCTGCCAGTAATCTTCCAGTAACTGACCTTCCCCGTTGTGGTCGTAATTGAATCCCCAGGGAACATACGGCTTCTGATCTTTTGAAGTCACGAATGATTTTCCATCCGCGCTGACACGAATGAAATCGAGATCCGCAGCCGGGAGAATCGACGAAAAGCAGAAACACAGGACAGCGACCAGGGAGCACATTCGCATCAGACTGTTCCTTGAATTGAGCGTGAGAAGTGTGGAGACAGGCAGCAATATTCATTACCTGTTTCGTTTTGCCTCTCTCATTTTGGGAGGCGTTTCCGCAGAATGCAAGACCGGTTGCCAGTCGTTTCCTGAGCGAAATCATTCAGAAGTCTTGAGAGTTCATCTCAATCTGCGTATGGTGAAAAGATCTTCTATTTGCAATTTTTAGAGAGGCTCCCATGAAATCGATCATTCACGTTTGTCTTATTGTTGTCATGCTGCTTGCCGGAACATTGCGTCTCTCCGCGGATGAGACTGCGAAACCACTCAGTTATAAAGTTGATTTACGCGTCGTCACGGAAGGCTTTGATGGCAAGACCTGCTGGGTTCAGGCCCGCACCGGTGCGATTCCTCAGGCGGGGCCGTTCCCGGCGACCGTCGTATTGACGATGCAGAAACTGCTGCTGAGCGGTTCGGATGTGTTTTATGCCCTGAACGAAATGCGTACGACAGATGGCGAGAACTGGATCGGGCCGATCAAGCATGAAACGTTAGCACGCCGTCGTCTGTCAGATACGCAAGAGATTGCGGTCTGCGATTTCACGCCGGGCTGGCATGCCAAAACGAAAAAATTGCTGGGCACCGGGCATACGGTTCGCTACGAAAATAATAAAGTCATGCACGTCCGCAAACGGAGCGTAGCGTATTCGGTCTACAATGAAAAAGATCACACCTGGTCCGACTGGACTACCATGAGCATGCCGGACGAACCCCGCTTCGAAAGCTGCGGCGCCGGTTCCGCCCAGCGATATGATCTGGAAGATGGCAGCATTCTCCTGCCGGTCTACTTCAAGAAAAAAGGAGCAAAGCAGTACAGCACTACGGTAGTGTTATGTGACTTTGATGGCGAAAAACTGACTTACAAAAAACATGGCAGCGAACATACGATTCCCGTCAAACGCGGGTTGTATGAACCTTCCATCACGAAGTACCAGGATAAGTTTTATCTGACAATGCGGAATGACGACAAGGGGTACGTCTCGGTCAGCGATGACGGATTGAAATATTCTGAGCCGATCGTCTGGAAGTTCGATGACGGCCAGGAACTGGGGAACTACAACACGCAGCAGCACTGGGTGACGCACAGCGATGGCTTGTTTCTGGTTTATACCCGAAAGGGCGCAAA
Organism: uncultured Gimesia sp.; assembly: GCF_963972345.1. Taxonomy (NCBI): domain Bacteria; kingdom Pseudomonadati; phylum Planctomycetota; class Planctomycetia; order Planctomycetales; family Planctomycetaceae; genus Gimesia; species uncultured Gimesia sp. The sequence goes on from NZ_CAXAVM010000082.1 coordinate 17,466, forward strand.
CAACGACCACGTATTTCGGCATCGGGCACCCCTGTTCATGGCTGAAGTCGATCCCGATACACTGCAGGTGAAACGAAAGACAGAACGGATCATCGTGCCGGAAAAAGGGGCGCGGATGGGAAATTTCGCCGTCGTGAATCTCAGCCCCAGCGAAACCTGGGTCACCGTTGCCGAGTGGATGCAGCCGGTGGGCATCGAAAAGTATGGCAGCAACAACCGGATTTACACCGCCCGCATCAAATGGTCAAAGCCTTCCCGAGAGGATGATTAAGACACGTGTTTAATCATTTAATCATTCGTGCCGACTAATTCTTTGAGTGTCTGCATCAGCGTCGCCTCCACTTCCGGAGCAGTCCGTGAGACGCGGCCGGTTTCATAACCTCCCTGGGAATACGCGATCGTCGTGCCGATATAGCCGGGACCCTGGTCCCCATACGCGGCCATGCAGACGAAATCATTCGGTGCCATCTTCTGCGCTGCCAGTTGATATTCCACGAACAGTTCACCGGGCATGTGAATGATCTGGGCAGAACCCAGTTGCAGCCGCGTGATGCCGATGGTTTTTCCAGCTTTAGTTCGCTGCAGATAGTTCAGATCGCGGGCGGCGCGGATGCGATCGGTGAGCTTCGCCTGCGGGTTCTGCAAGATGCCGGTGAGAGTGGTTTCATCCAGCGTGTCTCTTATCGGCAGGTGTACGGGTTTGACTTTCCAGTTCACATTGCTGGCAGAGAGAGGCGATTTTTGAGTGGACTCCCAGGCCCGCTGCATGCCGTCCGCCAGACGTTGCGCGAGCAGCGGTCGGTTTTCCGGATCGCCGTTATTGTATTTTCCGGCACCGATATTTCCGCCCGCCCCATTGAAGTGAATATGTGGTACGCCGGGAGTCTGTTTTTCATGCATCGCCCGCGCCAGGCCGACGGTGTCACAACTGACGCCTCCCTTGCCGTAATAGCTCTGAGGATGCGTGGCATAATAACTGAGGACCACCAGCGGTTCATCTTGGTTCCAGAGACTGATCATTCGGACGTAGGGATCAATGGTTCCTTCCGGAGCCGCGATGGCAGCCGGGTTGCGGGAAGAACTGAATCGCACGATCTTGACCTTCCCGTCGGTGCCCAGGATACGGCGGTTCGAGGCAAACTGCGCGACTTTCGCTTTACCGGTACCTATGTGCGAGACCGGTTGCGCATGCTGCAGGCTCATCTTTGCTGCTGCAATGGTTCGCTGCATGACATCTTCAACATAAGCCGTATCATACATGACTTCTTTCAGGCCATTCTGCTCGAGCAGGGCATTTGCGGAAATATCGACTCCCGGCGTATCGTGCTGATGCAGACAGTGAATGGCACAGCGGTCCACGCTTGTTCCCAGCGCAGTTGCCAGTCGTTGTTTCCAGACGTCCTGGGCTTCATTGTTGGCGCCGACCCAGTCGAGTGCCAGCAGGACTATCGGCTTCCTTGCATTCAGTAAGATGATGCCCCGCGCACTGAGGGGATCAACAATTTCTTTTGCCGGAGTGATATGTCCGTAACAGAGAGGGCTGCCGAGGGGCGGCGTAATATCACATTGAAACGTCGCGATCTGCAGTGGCTGCTGCTGCGATGGTTCTTCTGCCTGCAGCAAACCGTTCAATATCAGGACAGAAAATAGAAATACAAACAGAGGAAGAACAGAATGATTGCGGTAGCGATGCATCGGGCTGTCTTTCTTGAGAAATCACAGGTGAGGATAGTTCTGGATGGAAAGAATCAGTATAACAGAAATTCGGTGTCAGGCTCCAATGAATAATGGATCATTCAATTCAGAAACCTGCAGATCCACCGTGTTCTATTTGCTGAATGGTTTTCGATGCGTCGTGTTTTTCTGGGAAATTTTGACTTTGAACATCAGCTGACCCGCGAAGTGTATGCCGCGACCGGGGGAGCCACGCCTGCGTTGAATCTAAACCTGGCCAGCTGCTGGCTCGGCATGGCGGCAGACGGCGATCAGATTTATCTGCCAGGTTCGGTATCAGCTGATTATATAACGCATCTGCAGTCAGCCGGCCTGCCGAAAGTGGAGTTGATCGCAGACTGGCCTGAACGGGATGCAGCGGCACAGATGACCTTCGTTCCCTGGGGCTGGTCGCAAGCGACTGCAAAACTGGCACAATCACAGGGATTCACAGTCACCGCTCCCGATCTGGCCGCCGTGAAAACGGTCAACTCCCGTTCGTTTTCATTTGCGTGTGAATCCGTGTGGGGACTCTCTCTGCCGGGCAGTTGTCGTGTGGAATCCCTCACGGAACTGGAGGCGGCGGTGGCTGAGTTGCCGAGGGGACAGGAGAAAGTAGAGACAGCCTGGGTACTCAAGGCGGATTTCAGTATGTCCGCGCGGGAGCGGATGCTGGGACGGGGCACGCTGGTAGCAACCCAGGTCAGGGACTGGGCTCAAAAACGATTCGCCTGCCAGCAGCCCCTGTTTCTGGAACCCTGGGTGCAGCGCACCGCAGAGGCTGGCCTGCAGTTTGAAATACCGCAGCAGGGGGAACCCGAGTTCGTGGGGCTGGCTCTGCTGCGATGTGATGACCGCGGACAATACCGCGGCAGTCGCATCTGCGTGGATGCACAGACACAGGAAACGTGGCAGCCCGCGATCGAAGTAGGGCAGTGCGTGGCAGAGCGGGTACAGCACGCTGCTTACTTCGGTCCGCTGGGCATCGATGCGATGCAGTATCGCGATGCACGGGGAGAGTTGCAGTGCCGCCCGATTCAGGATATCAACGCGCGGTATACCATGGGGCGGCTGGCACTGGGCTTTGCGCGGTTTCTGAAGCCGGAACAGGTGGCAAGCTGGCTGCATTTCCCCTGGAAAGAGTCGTATGGCCAGCCGTTTTCAAAGTGGTTAAAATGTGTTGCCGACATGCAGAAATCAAGTACACGATTCATTGCGACCTCACCGGACCAGATCAACGGTCAGGCGTTGCGTCTGGTGAATGTGTTGTTGATTTCCGAAACGACTGAAGAATTATACCAGGCCGAAGAGACCCTGATGCGGGCTGTTTCTACATTGGCAGAAACAGCTTGTTGAGGTAGACGAAGCATAAAAGAGAATTGATTACGGCGTATGACCGAACAGCGGGAACCTCAACTACAACGACGCAGCTGGCCTCGTCGACTGCTCAACCGAATGGAAGTCAATCGGGCGGTGTTCTATGCGCTGCTGGGACGGGGCTGGCAGTTTGCCTCCGGGCCCGTCACGATGCTGCTGATCGTCGCGTTTTTCTCCAGCGAACTGCAGGGATATTATTATACGTTCGGTGCCCTGATTGCCCTGCAGACCTTCGTCGAGATGGGCATGCAGGTCGTCACGCTCTACCTGGCCAGTCACGAATGGTCGAAGCTGCACATCGACGAGCAGGGTTACCTGACCGGTGATCCGGATGCGCTCTCACGGATACGCAGCCTGGCAGCACTGGTCTTGAAGTGGTACACCATCGCCGGGTTGCTGTTTGTGGGCGGCATTGGACTGGCCGGCTATTATTTCTTTTCGTCTCAACCGGTCAGCAATGTGAACTGGCAACTCCCCTGGCTGTGTGTGGCGGGACTGACAGCGCTGACATTGATGGCAACCCCCTGCCTGAGTCTGCTGGATGGCTGCGATCAGGTTGCGGTCACCAACCGCTATCGGGCGTTTCAAAGTATCACGGGCACGCTGGTGGCCTGGGTTGTTATTTCCAGCGGAGGCGGGATCTGGACCTGTGTCGCGATTTGTGCAGTGCGGCTGTTCTGGGAGTTGTGGCTGATTGGAGTTCGTTATCGGCGTTTCTTTGCCTCGCTGCTGCCAAAACGCCCGGGGGCCCTGGTCAGCTGGTCGGAAGAAGTCTGGCCTTTACAGTGGAAGCTGGCCGTGCAGGCGATGGCGACGTACTTCACCAGCGCATTCGTCATTCCGTTGATGTTTGAATACCAGGGACCCGCAGTGGCCGGTCGCCTCGGACTGACCTGGACGGCTTTGATGACATTACAGCTGGCTGCCTGGTCCTGGCTGATGACCCGCGCCCCTCTGTTTGGATCGCTGGTGGCACAGAATAATATCCCGGAACTGAACCGCGTCTTCCGCCGATTGACCCAGGTTTCCACGATTGTGCTTCTGACGGGGGGGACTCTGTTCTGCCTGATTGTCTGGGGGCTGCAACTGTTCCAGGGAATAGCGTTGCCCGCAGGCTGGGAACTGCTGGAACCGGTCTGGTACCTGATCCACAAGCTGCAGGAACGGATTCTGCCACTCTACCCGACCATCTTATTGACGCTGGCCCTCGTTCCCATTCATATCTCACAGTGCGTGATGGCATATATCCGTCCGTTTAAGCAGGAACCCTTTCTGCTGTTGAATACGTGTTCGCAACTGATCACGGGACTGCTGGTCTGGTATTTTGGTAAAACCTATGGACCGGTGGGTGCGGGCTGGGGATTTCTCATAGCGGGTTATTTCCTGACGATCCCCGGGTTTCTCCTTGTATTGCAGCGTTTTATTGCCCGGCGGAAATGATGCTTTCTCCCCTGTGATGAGACGGTGAAGTCGGTAGTCGACATTTTCGACAAGAAAAAAGTTGACAGCCTGGATTCCTGGTTTTACTATCAGTAGATATTCATCCTTTCATTAGACACTCGTTGTTATCGTCTGCATTCATTTCTTTCAGCAGTCATGTTCCACGCCCGAGTATTGATTCATTGCTGAGACTGATTTCCAGCAGAGACGGGCAGCCAGTAACGGGCACTTTATTCCGCTTCTGAAGCATTCTCGCTGTGTTTTTACGAGAGAGAGCGGGATCAACCAAAACGAACGACATGCATGAGGAGTGCTTATGATGCGATGGTTTCTGAAGCCTAAACACATTATGGTTCTGTGCCTGTTTCTGTCGGCGGGCTGGGTATTGATGACAGTCAGCGCGGAAGTGGAACAGAACACCAGGGCCGAAAATCCTGATATTTCGTCAGAGGCGGATCTCGATTATTTCGCTCAGGAGAGCTCAGAGAGTTCGCAGGAACGTCAGCCGACTCAGGGGGAATCCAGGCCAAATCTGCAAAACATAATTCAGTCCTTCTATCCACCTTTGACAAAGGGCGAGCAGGCAACTCAGAAAGAACTCGATACCGAAACCAAAGCGGACTTTCGGAATGAACCTTTAGTTGAAGTCATGGTTTTCATTCAGAAGCAGCATGGCGTCAACATTTTTCTGGACGGGCAGGCATTAAAGCAGGTTGGACTCACAGCAAAAGAGCCCGTGAATGTGTCGCTGAGCGGGATTAAACTCAAGTCCGCCTTAGACATCATTTTGAAGCCGCTCGGTCTGGATTATGTTATTGACGGGGAAGTCCTGAAGGTTACGACGATTGAAGAAGCGAATCGAACTCTCAATATCAAACTCTATCCGGTTGCTGATCTATGCAACACGCCCGAGGAATACCAGGCACTCGAAAACGTGATTCGCAATACCTGTCTGCCTCCGCAGGCAAGGCAGCCGCTCGCGCATGCGATGACCTCCAGTATTTCGGCAGTTCCTCAATGTCAGGCACTGGTTGTGAATGAAACAGATCGCGTGCATTTAAAAATATCAGAGTTACTCAGTCAGCTCAGACAGGTCCGCAAAGATCAGGCCAGTCTGAGTTCCGATGCGAAGTGAAAAACTGATCTCACTTTTTTCAAATCAGGGGACAGGGAATGAGTTGGTTACGAAATCAGAATAAGTTGGCTGCAATATTATGTTGTCTGGCTGTGGGATGCAGCACGCTGGTGGCGACCGCGGAAGAGAAGAAGAAGTCCACGATTTCCGATGCAAAAAAGCCTGCCGCCCAAGCGATGATCGCATTTGAAGAAGCCGTACCACAAGCGCAGCAGAAGAAATCGCAGCAGAGATTTTTACCGGCGTTAACACAGCGTGAACTGAAATTTCAAAAGGCTCTGGAAGAGGAAACCGATTGCGATTTTGCTGATGAGCCTTTGTCTAAAGTCATGGCGTTATTTTCAGAGAGACATGGTATCCCCATTCTCGTCTCAGGCAATGATCTGGGTGAAGAAGGTTTAACGCTGGAAGAGCCGGTGAATCTGAAAGTGGAAAAACTGGCTTTGCAGGATGCACTGAGTCTCATTTTAGAGCCCATCGGTTTAACTTATCTCGTGGAACATGGTGTCCTGAAGGTTACGACAATAATTAAAGCCAATGAGAAACTGATGTTGCGTGTGTACCCCGTGGGTGATCTCTGCCGGACTGTTGAAGATTATCTCACACTGGAATCGGCGCTCAGAAATGCAGACCTCGGAGACTGGCGACCTCGGAAAACCGGTTGTTTATCAGAGAAGAGCAAAAGTCAGCCTCAGCAGGCCGGCAGTCCTGCTCCTGCGGGAGGCGGTTTTTTCAATATTCCGGATGGGAAATTTAAAGGGGGAGAAAGTGTCGACCCCCTGCTGTATGAAGAGGGTGTCGGCGGTACGATTACGATCGTTCAGCAAAGTCATGCCCTGCTCATCACGCAGACTTATCACGCGCACAATGCCATTGTCGATCTGCTGACCCAAATCAGAGAAGCCCGGACAAGCGAATAGACTACGAACGTATCTCAACCGGATTGCCAATTTAAATCTCGATGAAATCGAGAGAGTTCTACAGCAGGAGACAGTAATGAAACTGATTACCAATAAAGGAAGCAGAAGAAAAAAGATTGCGTTGACGCTGTTGAGTTGCCTGGCGGCAACAGGTTTTCTGATCAACGCAAGTGCCGAAGAACAGCAGAAGTCGCAGGAAGCGACTGCGAAAAAGCCGACGGTGAATGCCATTTCGAAAGCGATCGCGCCGGCAGAACCAAATAAAGTGAAAGAATCAAAGCCGATCTTCTACCCGGCACTCACAACCCGTGAACAGACATTTGAAGTAGCGTTGAAAATGGATACCGATGCCGACTTTGTGGATACACCACTGAAAGATGTCATGACCTACTACAGTGACAGACATAAAGTGCCGATTGTGATCCAGGCGAAAGACCTGGAGCATAACCTGGGAATCACAGCCGATGAACCCATTGATGTTCAGTTCGCGGAAATCAGCCTGGGCGATGCGCTGCTGCAGATCCTGGACCCGCTGGATCTGACATTCATCGTCGATCGGGGGCTGATCCAGGTACTGTCGAAAGAAACTGCTTCCCGCACGTTCAAAACCCGGGTCTACCCGGTCGCCGATCTGTGCATTATCGATGAAGATTACCTGGTGCTTGGCGCCTCCATCCAGAATGCGAACCTGGGTGACTGGAAGCCCGCTCGCATCAATACCCGGTTGAGCAATTCGAATCCCCAACAGGGACAGAAAGGGAGTGGCGGTTCAGGGTTCTTTAATGTTCAAGGAGCCCTGGTCGGCGGATTGGGCGGTGGCGGATTTGGTGGAGGCGGTGGTTCTCTGGCTGCGTACACGAATGAGCCGGGAGGGACGATGTCCGTGGTACAGCAGTCCCATTCGCTGGTCATCAGCCAGACGTATCACGCTCACAATGCGATCGTCGAATTACTGACACAACTCCGTCAGGCACAACAGGACAGTGAATAACAAATCCATTTAAGCATCAGGCAGCTGCGGTCAGTGGCTGCATTCCCACAGGGAGGAACCGTCATGCGCAGAGAACAGAAACAAATGCATTTCCCTTTCGCGTCAGTGGGCATGATGGCCCTGGTTCTCGGATTCTTGACGCTGTCAATTCAGGCCGAAGAAAAAAATGCGACACCGGATAAGATAGCTGAACCACCCAAAGTCGCTGTGAAATCACAGCCCGACTTTTATCCCGCATTGACAAAACGCGAAGAACTGATCGACAGCATGTTGAAGAGGGATACCGATGCGAATTTTCCCAAAGTTCCGCTCTATGAAACAATAGTGTATTTCTCCGAGCTGCATACTATCCCCATTCTGCTGCAGGACAAATATCTGGAAGAAGTCGGCGTCACCCGGGAAGAAATGATCGACGTCAATTTTAAAGATCAATCCCTGCAAAATGTGCTGGATTATATCCTTGAGCCTCTCGATCTGACGTATGTGGTCGACAAGGAAATGGTTCTGGTGACAACAAAGGAAAGAGCCGCGCGGATGTTCAAGACGCGGGTCTATCCTGTGGGCGATTTATGTCGATCCAGTCCCGATGGCTATTCTGCCCTGGAAATGGTGATTCGCAACGCGCGTATTGGGGAATGGAAACCGCAGACGATCAATCAACTGCCTCCCGGTTACGGTACGACAGGAAAAGATCCCTGGGTCGATACCTTTCAGTCTAAAGGGGGAACGATTTCCGTGCATGAACCAAGTAAATCATTGGTGATCAGCCAGACGTATCATGCACACGAAGCGATTCTGAAACTGTTACAGGATCTGAGACTAGCCCAGGCAGCGCAGAAGAATTCCGCAGATCGTAGTGCAGATCGCAGCTTTTAAGAAACCGATGCATAAAAAATGAAGCAGGCCGAGGGGACCAGCCCGCTCCATTTTTATGCTCGTTATTTACCGCCGTTCGGTGTGCGGCTCATGATATAGTTGAAGAGGTCTTTCACTTCCTGATCGCTCATGGTTTTGGTCAGTCCGTCGGGCATCAGAGACAGATCCAGCGCTTTGAGGATTTCGATCTCCTCTTTATTGATGAGCACGGTCTGCCCTTTGACATCCCGCAGTGTGAGTGTTTTGGTGGTCTGCTCATCAATCAGACCTGTCACCGTCCGCCCATCATCTGTGACGACCAGGAAGTTGGTGAACTCTTCACGAATGGCGGCACTCGGATCAACGACAGCCAGCAGCATGAAGTCCAGGTTGTCGCGTTCGTAACCTGTCAGCTTAGGACCGGCTTTGCCCCCTTCGCCATACAGAGTATGACAGACGGCACACGTTTTATTAAACAGGACTTTCCCGGCTGAGAATTCACCGCCACCCGCTTTGACCAGTTCGGCGACCCGTTTCATTTCCTGCTGTTTTTCAGCGGGAGTGGAGCCGCGAACTTTACCCCAGTGCTTTTTGATACTGGCTTTGATGTCCGGGTCATCGTGCAGAGACATCTGCTGCACGACATCCAGGGGAATCGTATTGGCCTTGATTCGCCAGGCGTCGATTTCGGAGAGGAACTGTTTGCTCCAGGCTTTGCGGCTGGCTAACACCCGCTGAGCAGTACTGCGGACGTCGTGCTCGTCGAGCAGGGTACTGTGGTAGCGACCCAGAATACTTTTGCCGATGCTCGGATTTTCAAAATTCATCAGCGCCTGCAGTGCGACCCGCTTTAACGAGTGGGTATCGGCTCCCGATGAAGAAAGGATAGCCGTCAAGGGACCCACTGCATCTTTTACTTTCAGCTGACCCAGAATTTCAATGTATGTCAGACGAGTCGGACGATCCGCGTTTTTATCGGCAACGATTTTGATCGCACGCTGGGTCGCTTCCTTGTCACCCAGTCGTAATGCCAACGCAAGATCCGATTCTCCCAGGCTCTTCTGATATTCTGCCAGGCCTTTGCTGAGTTCTTCAGGCAGGTTGTCGATCTTCTGGCCGCGAAATGCTTCCAGCATGCCTACCATCAGCTTTTCTTTATCCTGATCGGAGGGAGCCAGCTTAAGCAGCTTCGCGCACATGGCATAGTTTTCATCGCCGCCCGCCATCGCGTAACGCTGCATGATGCGTTCCAGAATGAAATCCTGCACCATCTGAACTTTCCAGAAGTCCGGCTTGGAAAACAATTGTAATACCAGCTCCCGGTCGGACGTCGCCTTGCTTTCGAGGGCCCACCATAACAGGAGAGGAATATGCAGGTCCTGCAGATCCTCCTCCCGCTGCAGCAGTTCAGCGGTGATCGCGAGTCCGGATTCCGCGGGAAGTCGTTTGGCCGTTGAAGCCAGTTGTGAACGCACTTCGGCGTAAGGTTCTGTTTTCGCGAGACCGACCAGGGACGCGGTCAGTTTTTTCGAAGTTGTGTGTGAATCGCCGAGCAGACGGATCGTCCAGCGACGCATGTGTTCATCGCGGTGTCCCAACAGCTCCAGCGCCAGTTCTTTGTTGAACGCACCTAATTGATTCAACGCCCAGAGTGCTTCCAGGCAGCGATCCTCGTTCTGGTCTTTGGCAATCGCCAGCAATGCGGGAACCATCGACGTGTCGCCACGTTCGCCGATGACCTGGACGGCTTTCTGGCGGAACCACTTGTTTTTGTGTCCCATGGTTTCGAGCAGTTCCGCATTGGTTAATTTGGAAAGATCGAACGGCTTGAGGGGTTTATAATCGGTTGGTTTGAGCCGATAGATCCGACCGCTGGTTTTGTGCCAGTTGTCGCGGGGGTCGACGTGTGTCAGGCGACTGTCGTACCAGTCGGCGAGGTACACACTGCCATCGGGGCCCACCTTGATATCGACGGGACGGAACCAGCGATCCTGCGTCATCACGATCGGTGGCATGTCTTCTGTGCGATAAGTGGATGTATCGGGAATCAGATTGCTGGCCATCACGCGGTTATGCAATGAATTTGCTGCGAAGACGGCACCATTGTATTTGGCGGGAAATGCGCCCCCTTCGTAAATGGAAAAAGTCTGGCTGAAGCGTTCCTGGTAACCTTTGTGCCGCATGTGTTCGTAATAACCAAAGGCGAACGGGTTGGTCAAAGGACCATGTTTGCCCCAGTTCTTATGAGCGTAGCCCCCTTGCGCATAATGCATGCCGCGGGTGCCGCCGTTATTCGTGCCTGAGAAGACGCGACCTTTGGAATCGATTTCCACACTGAAGGTATTCCCGCCCCCTTCGGCATAGATTTCGAAGATTTTAGTTTCGGGGTGATAACGCCAGATCATCTGACCTTTGAAGTGCACATTTTTCGTGACAGCTGAACTGACAGTTCCCGTGGTCGTACTGCCGTTGGCACCATACAGCCAGCCATCAGGACCCCACTTGATGCTGTTGGCAACGGAGTGGGTGTCTTCCAGACCAAAGCCGGACAGATGCACTTCAGGATCGCCGTCAGGAATGTCATCGCCGTCGGCATCGGGATAGAACAGCAGGTAAGGAGGATTCAAGACCCAGATGCCGCCTTTGCCCACCGTGACTGCGGAGACAATATTCAGACCGGTAATCACGTCTTTGATTTTATCAAACGTACCATCGCCGTCGGTGTCTTCGAGGACCGAAATCTTGTCGGCCCCTTTGAAGTGATTCGGCGGTGCGGGGGGGACCTTATCGAAGACGGCCCGCAGGTACTGATCGTATTTGACGACTTTCAGGCCGGCGGGGAACGGGTACTGCAGATATTGTACGACCCACATCCGGCCGCGATGATCGAAGCTGAGATAGAGGGGCTGCATGACTTCGGGTTCCGCAGCGATGCTTTCCATTTCAAAGTCTTTGTGAACCTGAAACAGTTTAACCGCCTGTTCGGGAGGAGTCGGATCCGATTCATCGCCGACTTCACCTTTGCCTTTGAAGGCTTTCATGACTTTGTCAACCTGCTCGTTGGCGGCGACATTTTTCTTGAAGCGATCGCGGGTGATTTTGCCGGCAACATCCACCTGGGGTGGTTCTTTTTTGAGACACCAGTAGATGGCGTTCACCAGGGTGTGCGTAAACGTATTGATTTTGAAATCGCCCGGGTGTCCGAGTGACGTGTAGAATACCAGTGATTTTTTATAGCGGTTCGTCCACGCGACAGGCATATGGACCGGTTGCCCATCCACGTTGGACAGGCCGATCAGTAATGTCTTTGTCGAACTTTTGAGGTTCGTGCTTTTATACATCGAACCTTCACTGCGGAAATATTTATTGCGGACACTCGCCATGATCGGGTCCTGCTCGGCCCGCAGCTGGGTGGTTACATCGGTCGGTGTTTTATTACCAAAGTCACCCGCGTATTCGCCTCCCAGCACTTCCGTGTCAAAGTTTTTCCACTCGACATAACCTTCTGCCGGTTCCCCTTTGCTGAGCGAGAAGCCGTGGCTCGAAGTGCGAATGGCGACCAGCGGTTTGCCGGCATCGAGGTAATCGCGGAGCAGTTTCATCTGGGCGGCCGGTAAAGTTTTTCGACGCACGCTCAGGAACAGCAGGTCCGCATCTTTGAGTGATTTCAGGCCGGGAAACGAATTCGGGTCCTCTTTGTCGGCGAAGACAAACTCGGTTCGAAATCCGAGAGGCTGCAGGTGCTCCCTGGCAAAAGCAGGCAGGCTCTCAGCTGTCTTATAACCTTCTTCACCGATCACAAACACAATCAGAGGCTGATCCGCGGGAGTGGCTGCCTTGTTGGCATCGGCCTGTTCTTCAGCCGAGAGAGGGATCACACCCAGACTGCAGAAACTCAGAAAAACAAACAGCGAGAGCGCGTGCTTCAAAATCACTCTGTTGCACATGAGGACTATTTCTTTGCGAGGTAAAACTAAAGGAAATTAAAAAAGGGTGGTGCTTCATAATAACAGCCCTCTGAATGCAATGTCACCCGTCAAAAGTAATTTTTTGCGAAGAAGCGTTCACTTTACTGATCGGAGTCTGGTCGAATCCAAATGTGGCTTAAGCCTTTTCTATAAAGAGAGATAAACAAAATAATCTCGTTTCGTTCGCACCCGGTTTCTGATAATTTGAAAGGAACTGTTTCCCGGTGTTTCAGATTGAGCTGGATCCATCTACATGTCTCGAATTTATCAGCTGGTCTTCATTCTCTCACTGCTTTGCGGCAGCTGGCTGGCAATGATGGGGGTGCACGAACTGGGACATGTTCTGGGAGGCATCTTCACGGGAGGTTCGATTTCGCGGGTGGTGCTGCATCCGCTTTCCGTTTCGCGAACCGACCTGTCGATCAATCCCGCGCCGGGACTGGTTGTCTGGGCGGGACCACTGCTGGGAGTGCTGCTGCCATTGTTGTTTTGGCTGGTGGGACGAGTGCTGCGGGTTCGGTTTGTTTCGCTGCTCCAGTTTTTTGCCGGGTTCTGCCTGATTGCGAACGGAGCTTACATTGCCGGCGGCTCACTCGACGGCATCGGTGATTGTGGCGTGATGCTGCAGACGGGCACGCCTTTGTGGATGATGTGGGGCTTTGGGCTGTTGACCGTTCCCGCCGGTTTCTGGCTCTGGCATCGGCTCGGTTCATTGCAGGACTGGTGGCGGCATCCGGAACGCGTTTCCGATCAAAGCGCCTGGCTGATGTTACTGGCCGTGGCGGCGCT
>NZ_CAXAVM010000083.1:0-30279 GCF_963972345.1 uncultured Gimesia sp.
TCTCAGCAGGGAGCTTTCGATTCTGTTTCCAGACTTCTTTGCCGGTCTGTTTATCAAAGGCGACCACATAAGAAGGGCCTTTGGTCATGCAGGTGACAAACAGCAGGTCACCCCACAGGCGGGGCGTGGAACCCATGCCGAAGGTGATGTCGTATGCGCCGTAGTCTTTCACCAGATCCCGTTTCCAGGCGATTTCGCCCGATTCCACATCCAGGCAGACCAGTAACCCTGATCCGAAGAAAGCCCAGACATGTTCCGCATCAGAAATCGGGCAGGGCGTGGCTGCGTTGTGTCGATGTGCCCAGAGATTCCGGGGACCAGGTGCCGCCAGGGAACCCGTTCCCACTTTGACTTTCCGAATCTGTTGTCCACTCTTGCGATCGAATGACAGGATCCAGAGTCCGTCATCATCCGTTTTTGTTGTGATGTCGACCCGGTTGTCTGTGATGGCAGGAGAAGAATTCGCACGGCCAGGCAAGGCAGCCGACCAGAGAATGCCCTGTTCTGCAGACCATTTTTCCGGCAGATTCTTTTCCACTGAGACGCCGCTTCCGCTGGCACCACGAAACTGAGGCCAGGTATCTGCCTGAGAAATATCGGGGATCAAAAAAAGGAACAGGCAAATTGTGAATGTCAGTCCTGAAAATCGCATCGTATACTCCGAAGGGAATTGATAGTGAAAATCGAGTCGCTTGAACCGGGGATCAATGAGAAAAAAACTATGATAGCCTACTCTTCCCGCTGCGGACGCGTCATCAGGGTCTGCGTAGCCGCTTCCGGTGACTTGCCTTCAAACAGCACGCGGAAGATCTCGGTTGTGATCGGCATGTCCAGCCCTTTCGCTTCGGCCAGATCGTACACGCTGCGCGTTGTGTTCACACCTTCGGCAACGGCATCCATGCTGGAAATGATTTCCTCACGAGTTTCTCCCTGCCCCAGGCGTTCACCCAGGCTGCGGTTTCGTCCGAATGGGCTCATACAGGTTGTAATCAGGTCGCCCACACCAGCCAGTCCGGAAAACGTGGATGGCTCTGCACCATAGGCAGAACCGAATCGGTTCATCTCGACCAGACCTCGAGTCATGATCGCGGATTTGGCATTGTCACCATATTTACCACCATCACAGATTCCCGCGGCAATGGCAATCACATTTTTCAAAGCGCCTGCCAGTTCGACACCAACGATATCCACGTTCGTATAAACGCGAAACCGGTCTGTGCTGAACAGCTTCTGGGTCTGCTTGGCTAGCTGAATATCACCACTGGCGGCAACCACACTGGCGGGCAGGCGGCGGGCGATTTCTTCTGCATGGCTGGGACCGCCCAGCGCGACAACAGGGCGGGGACCGAGTACGTCGGCGATGATTTCGCTGGGACGAAAAAACGTTTCCTGTTCAATCCCTTTGATCACACTGATAACCGGCGAAACATTTTTTATATGAGGCGCCAGCTTCGTCAGTGCCTGTCTGAGGAATTCGGTCGGGATCGCCACCACCAGAAAATCGGCATCCGCCACAGCTTCATCCACATCAGAGGTGACCTGGATTGATTCAGCCAGGGGGACTCCGGGTAACAGCCTTTTGTTTTCCCGGTTCTTCTGCATATCTGCTGCCACTTCCGGTTTGCGGACCCACATGGAAACTGCAATGTCGGAAGATTCGCTGAGGAGTGTAGCGCAGGCAGTTGCCATACCACCGCCACCCAGGATTGCCACTTTTGTATCCATAAAACCTAGATCTTTCCTGTCAGAGAATGAAATTCAGTCGTCATTATTATTGCTGCTAATCCCTCCTGACATGTGCTGCATGACAGGCAGAATACCTATGATCGTAATACCTGTAATATAACGAGAAATGCCGTGTAAGCCAAAGAAGACGTACAGATCCGCCGATTCTATTTTTGACAGGAATCTTCCGGGCCGAGATTGACTCCCCATTTTGCCTGCAAAAACGTGTTTTCCAAACACCTCTTAAAATTCTCATAATCGGAACAGTAGATATTATTGACAGCGGATGACAGAAATAACCGCTGCAGATATCAAATTATCACACATTACCAGTAATCGTAACCTAGGGTTTGGCTGGTAAGTCAGTCTTCAAGGAGCAATCTCATGAAACAGGTCACCGATCAACAGTCCGCTACTTTCCAGGATCGCCGTCAAAGCCGGGACGACAGTCGTCCGGACGGAGTGAGTGAACGACGTCAGTTCAGTAATTCCTACAACTCCGAAAATCAGGATGTGAATGAACTGGCACAAGCGATCGACCAGTACAAATTACTTCATCGACGTCGCTTTATCACGTTTGAAGAACTGCATTCCGTGGTCACGAGTCTGGGTTATCATAAATAACCGAACTTAGAGACACTGCATTTCAACTCTGACAGAAACTCCTCTGTGTACTCCAGAGAGGCTTGTCTGTCAGAGATCAGGCCCGGACAGTCTGCCTGCGTTACAGATCCCCGGGATCGCAGTTGACCGGCAGACGGTTGTAGCCAGAGACGGCAGATCTGAATTTCCTGCGTTACCTGAACTCATTCAGGAACGGGAAAATGCAGATTAACCGGGGAAAACGATCTCGCGGCAGATTTCATTTTGATCCATTTCCCCTCCCACTCCGTAAGACGCTTACGACGCGGGTTTTGCGTTCCCATCTTTCCTCAGATTTCACTGTGCCCCCGTTCTAGCGAGCGGAAAATTTCTCAGGAAATTCTCTGGGAAATTCAAACATTTCCTCAAGTTTACTCCTGAATGCCTGCAGATTGCTGTTGACCTAATCGCCTGCATTTGGAAAATCACCTCACTAAATCACCCCCACACAGAAGAGTTGAGCCACAGCGTGTTGCTGACTCCCCATTCAGACAGAGCACTTCTGCTCGTAAACTGATTAATCCTATATTTGCAGGTCGAACATTGAAAGCTTCCCTTCTTTGTCTTGCCATTGTTTTCTCCGCCAGCGTCAACCTGAATGCGGCTGAAATCACTACTCTTTATACGCCCGCAGAAGACTTTGAGGCTGTAATTCGCGGTCAAAGTCCGCCGCCCACCTATGAAGAGACGGCCCCGTATGGCACCACAATGCCTCCCAATGGCGGTCAGTATAATGGTGGTCAGTTTATTGACCCGAATGCGCAGCCCTTTGATCCCAATATGGCTGGTGGCAATCTGTATGGTGCACCTCAACAGGGATACGATCCCTTTTTGACTCCCGGTGCCGGCGTCGATCCGTATGGCGCACAGGGTATGCCCGGCGGCAGTTATCCTGCAGGTATCAATGGTCCCCAGCCTTACCGTTTCGGCTGGTCTTCGAAATTTGAAGTCGGCTTTTTACCGAAGGTGTCAACCGATATTCAACCAGGGGGAGCAGATGGTGGAAACTTTGGCGTGTTCGAAACAGACGTTGATTTGCAGTATACAACTCCCACCCGGAATGGCTGGATTTTCACAGCGACTCCCGAGTTTGATTACCGAGGCTGGGATGGTCCCCAGTTCGTCTCGTTACCAGGGGCAGGGTACCGTTTCGGCAGTGATTTCCAGATGTCAACACCCGCCAATGGTCTGTGGAGTGTACAGTTAGGCTTCACACCTGCTCTGGCTACAGACTTTGGTAATAGCCTGAGTTCGGATGCCTGGCAGTTTGACGCTCGTGTGGTTCTGTTCTTCCGACCTTCTGAGACCTGGATGTTTGCCGCTGGTGCCGCTTATTGGGACCGGATGAAAGATTATGTCATTCCTTATGCCGGTATCGTCTGGACTCCCAATGACCTGTGGGAAATTCGAGCCATGTTCCCCAAGGCACGCGTCAGTCGCTTCCTGGGTAACGTAGGCGATAAAAGTGTCTGGCTGTATGGTTCTTTCGAGTACGACATCGAAGCATTCCAAGTCGATCGGGCCGGCATACCTGGCCGTGATCAGGTCGAATTCAAAGACTACGTCATGATGCTCGGTTTGCGAGGCGACAACGGCTGCATGTCCCTGTTCCTCGAAGCAGGTGGTATCTTGAAACGTGAAGCCGACTTCAAAAGTGGTGGCGGATTTGATATCAATGATGGATTCATCGCCCGCTTTGGTATGCAGTTTTAATCGTAACGCTCAAATCATGCTGAGTGACATACCAACAACTTCCCGTGGTCATGTCACACTGCCAGTCGCGTTCCCGTTGAACTGCTGAGAAAAGGAAATCCACCGTGACTCGTCCAGCCGCTGTGATTCTTGCCGCCGGAAAAAGTACGCGGATGCAGTCAGAGCTTCCGAAAGTTCTGCACCCGGTTCTGGGGCGTCCGATGATTGAATATGTACTGGATGCCGCCCGTGCTGCGAACTGTGAAAAACTGGTTGTCATCGTCGGGCACAAAGCAGATGAAGTCAAAGCGGCACTTGCCCATCACAGCGATATCGAATTTGCGCTGCAGTCAGAGCAGAAAGGGACCGGACACGCCGTCATGATGAGCGCTGAAAACCTGGCGGACCATGATGGTCCCGTGCTGGTTTTAGCCGGTGACACTCCCCTGTTGAAAGGCAGTTCGCTCTCCAAATTACTCGACCTGCAAAAAGAGAATCAGGCGGCCTGTGTTGTGGGCACAGCAATTACCGAGGCCAATCATGGTCTGGGGCGGATTGTCCGTGATTCTTCCGCACAGTTTCTGCGAATTGTAGAACAGAAAGATGCCACCCCCGAAGAAGCAGCGATTGAAGAGATCAATACTGGCTGCTTCGCGTTCGACGGACATCAGCTGTTCAGCGCGTTACAGCAGTTGAAGCCTGATAACAGTCAGGCGGAGTATTATCTGACCGACTGCGCCGAGATTCTGTTGAAGGCTGGTCAGACGGTATTGGCTGATCCCGTGTTTGATATCCAGGAAGCCATGGGCGTGAATACACAGGAGCAGCTCGCCGAAGTGGCTGAGATTCTGCAACGTGAGTCTGTGGAATAAGTCTGTGGAATAATTGACAGGGTTTCCCCTGCTTCTGCTTTCGTCAATGCCAGTAAAAAAAGTCTGTACTTTGGCATTTGAGACGTTTCGTACGAAATCGAAAGCTCATGCTTGACATCTTGCACTCGATAAGCGTGAATAGGGATGTAGGCTGGATCGCTTGTGTCTGGCATCGCTCACTTTTGTTCCCGCTACTCTATGTATTGCATAATTGCAGGCATCGTTTTAAATGTATGATCATCTGACTCTTCTCAGTGGACGAGCTCATCCCCAGCTGGCCGGAGAAATCGCAGAATATCTGGGAATTCGTCTGGCTTCCGTTGAATTATCCAATTTCCCTGATGGTGAAATCAGTCTGAAACTCAACCAGAATGTCCGCGGGCGTGACGTGTTTATCGTCCAGCCGACCTCGCCTCCTGTGAATGATAATCTGATGGAACTGCTGATTCTGATGGACGCCTGTCGGCGTGCCAGTGCAGAACGCATTACAGCCGTCATTCCCTATTTTGGCTATGCCCGGCAGGACCGTAAAGACTCGGGGCGGGTGCCCATTACCTCCAAGCTGGTGGCAAACCTGATCAACGAAGCAGGCGCGGATCGGGTGCTGGCAATGGATCTGCATGCAGCACAGATTCAGGGCTTTTTTGATACCCCGGTCGACCATTTGTATGCGGCACCAATTCTTGACCGTTATTTCCGCTCATTGAATATTCCCGACAAAGACCTCGTGGTCGTCAGCCCGGATGAGGGGAGTATCAAGCGAACCCTGCAGCATAACAACAATATTGGGGGCACCCTGGCTATTGTTGATAAACGCCGCAAAAATGCCATTGAAACCCAGCAGGCAAATATTATCGGCGGGCCGATTGAAGGCAAAGTGGCACTCCTGTTTGACGACATGATCTCGACCGGCGGTTCGATTGTCGGCGCGGTCAATGTGGTCAAAGAGCATGGCGCGAAAGAAATCTATGTAGGAGCCTCGCATGCTGTCTTCTGCGGACCTGCCATCAAACTGCTGAGTGAAGCCCCTATTAAAGAAATCGTGGTGACCAACAGCCTGCCGATTCCCGATCAGGACAAACTTTCCAACTTGAGAACGATTTCCATCGCTCCGCTGCTGGGTGAAGCCATTCGCCGCATTCACCGCAACGAATCGGTCAGTCACCTGTTCGACTGATTTCCCGGGTGAACCGAAAAGTGTCTGGTGGGATTCGATTCAGAAAAGAGACGGATATGGCGCTGCATGAACAGGACCGCGAAGACCTGATGCGGGAAGCGACGGCTTTGTTCCCACGGGCTGAATTTCAGTTGAAACACTTAGAAGAACCCCTGTTCTGGGGAGAGAAGAAAAACGGCCATTTTTCCTTCTACTTCGGCAGTGACCCCGTTTATCAGTTCGATCAGAACGCATTTCTGCGTCGTGCCTTTATCAACGGACAGCTTTACCGCACCCAGGGAAATACACTGGCCCGGTTGACAAAGAGCCATAACTCAGAAGAATCTGTACTGTTGCGATATGATCTGACAGAAAGCGAACTCACTGCCTGTCTGCAGAAAATGACCAGGTGGTTTCAGGAACTGGATCTCGTCTGGCAGGATCCTCAGAAAGTTCAAATGGTACAGTCGTTAGCAGAAAGCTCTGATTCAGAATTACGCATTCTGATCCACAATCAGATCAGGCAGATCCTGCAGCATTCTGAGCAACTCGCGCCACGGATTCGCGGAAAACGCTGAAAGAGAAAATGGTGAAACAATGCGAAAACTGATTATTGGTTGCGGCTATGTCGGGCTGACCGTCGCACAGGAATGGGTGAAGCAGGGGCATCAGGTCTCTGCTTTGACACGCTCGGAAAACAACGCAGAAAAATTCCTGTCAGCAGGCATTCAACCTGTGCTGGGAGATATTACACAGCCGGAATCACTGGAGAGTCTGCCGGAATCGGATACCGTACTCTACGCCGTCGGCTTTGATCGTTCTTCAGACAAATCCCGGCATGAGATTTATGTCACCGGCCTGGAATCTGCTTTGAAAGTTCTCAAACAGCGGACTCAAAAAGTGATTTATCTCTCCAGCACCAGTGTATACGGTCAGACTGCCGGCGAGTGGGTCGATGAATCGTCGGTCTGTGAACCAGAGCGGGAGAACGGCCAGGTTTGTCTGGAAGCAGAGCAACTGTTTGATCAGCACGGTTTTCTGTCGACATCTTCAACACAATCCGCGGCAGCCAGAGCGGTCATTCTCAGATTGGCGGGCATTTATGGACCAGGTAGATTACTGGCTCGGATGGAACAGATCAGAGCGGGAGAACCCCTGGCAGGTCATCCCGATGCCTGGCTCAACCTGATTCATCTGGCAGATATTGTCCAGACAGTCCTCAAGATTGATACGAACATCCACCTGTATGACCGCTATCTGGTCAGCGACTCCCGCCCGATTACCAGGTGGGAATATTACGAGACTCTCGCTCGACTTCTGAAGGCACCTGAGCCCCGGTTTGAGTCGACTGTTCCGGGAGAAATCAGCAGAAAATCGACGCGTTTCAACAGTACCGAGCGTGCCGCGGGACTTAATAAACGCTGTAATAATAAAAGGTTACGGGAAGAGCTGGGGGTCTCATTGACGTTTCCCACAATCGCAGAAGGGCTTCCGGATGCGATTGAAAATGGCTGAGGGAGCGTTTCCCTGCTTGCTGCTCACTTTTGGTTTGATTGTCAAGTGTGTATGCTGTGTCATAACTGTAGGCATGAAACTGTTTTCGGTTCAAGCCGTTACTGAAGCTCCCGGAATATTTGATTACGCTTAACTTATGGCAAAAACTTACGAAGTCACTCCGGTTTCGGGTCCCATTCAGGGCACCGTCAGACCACCCGGTTCCAAAAGTATTACCAATCGCGCACTGATTGTCGCTGCACTGGCGCAAGGCACGACTCATCTCACAGGAGTTCTGGACAGTCAGGATACACAGGTGATGATCGAGAGTCTGAATCGCCTGGGAATCAGAGTCGATCACGATCCGAATACCTGTTCCATCGAAGTGGAAGGCTGTGGAGGAAAAATTCCCCGCAAGGAAGCCTCGCTCTGGCTGGAAAACAGTGGAACCAGTATTCGCTTTCTCACCGCGCTGTGTGCTGCCGGAGAAGGGGAGTTCGTACTGGATGGTAATGCGCGAATGCAGCAGCGTCCCATTCGGGACCTGGTGAACTCGCTCAAACAGCTGGGCGTCGATGTGGAGTGCAAAGAGGAAACAGGCTGTCCTCCCGTATGTGTGAAAGCCCGCGGCTTGAGCGGGGGGGAAACGTCCATTGCAGGAAATGTTTCCAGCCAGTATTTAAGCGCGCTGCTCATGGTGGCTCCTGCGGCCCAGAGCGCGATTACCATCAACATCCAGGGAGAAATGGTTTCCAGACCCTACCTTGATATTACCCTGGGGGTCATGGCCCAGTTTGGTGTGACCATCGATCGAATCCAGGAGTCGCTCTGGAGGATCCAGCCACAAACATATCAGCGCCCCGTTGCCTATGACATTGAACCAGATGCTTCTGCCGCCAGCTATTTTTTTGCTGCGGCTGCCATCACCGGGGGCCGGGTCACCGTGGATGGATTAAACCAGGATGCCTTACAGGGAGATATCAATTTCATCCGGGTTCTCGAAGACATGGGCTGTGAAATCAAACGGGAACGCAACAGCATCACCGTGCAGGGAAAACCGTTGCGTGGAATTGATGTCGACATGAATGATATCAGTGATACCGCACAGACACTCGCCGCAGTAGCGCTGTTTGCGGAAGGCTCGACTACCATTCGCAATGTAGGGCATATTCGACATAAAGAAACTGACCGCCTGAGCGCGATCGCCACTGAAATTAAACGCCTGGGGATCCAGGTAGAAGAAACGGAAGATTCGGTCACGATTCATCCCGGCACGATTCAACCTGCGACCATTGAAACTTATGATGATCATCGTATGGCGATGAGCTTCGCCCTCGTCGGTTTGAAAGTTCCCGGAATCGTGATTTCTGACCCGGATTGTACCATCAAAACCTATCCCCGGTTCTTTGCAGACCTGGAACAGCTGTGCGGTCAGTCATTGTGAAAAAGAAAAACGTCTGGCAGCAGAACGCAGCCGCGGCAGAAGCGGATGAATTACCGATCCCGCAATATTTTCGCTCGGCGCGGGAACTGGCTTTTTTCCTGGTGGAAGAATATCGTCGCAGCGATCAGTTTCTCTCTGATTCCATGCAGCAGTGGGAACGACGCATCGATCTCTCTTCCCAGGACTGGCGACTGGCAATGGAGATCAGTATCGGCGTGGTTCGCAGGCAGTTGACGCTGGATACCATTATTGAAAGTCAGTTGACCCGGCCCCGCGAAAAAGTCGAAGCACCGCTCTGGACGTTGCTGCAGATTGGCGTCTATCAACTGGTGATGCTGGACCAGATTCCCGATCATGCAGCTGTTTCCGAAACAGTAGAACTGGCCGGAAAACTGCATCGCGTACGCTGGAAAAAAATGGTGAATGCCATCCTGCGATCAATTACCCGTTTAACAACTGATGAACAGGCATCGGCACCACAATCCAATGCGATTCCGCTCAGTGCAGACCGCTATCGCTGTTTCTCGATTGGCCTGTTTCCCAGTCCTGCTGCTGATCCCGCCGGCTATCTTGCGAAGGCTTTCAGTTTTCCGCAGCCGATCATGACAGACTGGCTGGCACGTTTTGGTCTGCAGCAGACCATGCAGATGGCCCAGTGGTTCAATCAACGTAATAAGCTTTATCTGCGTATCAATCAGTTACAGACCACCCGCGAAGATCTGCTGGCGGAACTGCAATCAGAGGGGATACAGGTCAGCCCGGGAGATGAGCCCCAGGCAATCCGGCTGGAAGAACCCGTGGCGATCGAAAATCTCGTGGGATTTTCTGCCGGGAAATTTACGATTCAGGATCAGTCAGCCATGGCAGCGGGAAACCTGCTGAATCCACAACCGGAAGAAACCGTCTGGGATATGTGTGCGGCACCGGGAACGAAAACAACCCATCTGGCCGAATTGATGTTTAACCGGGGAACACTGGTCGCCACTGATGTTTCCTATGACAGGCTGGAGAAAATAGAACAGAATGCCTCGCGACTGGGGCTGACCTGCATCGAGACGCAACTGGTGAATCAAAGTGAAACCACGTTGTCGGAAGTGCAGTTCGATGCCATTCTGGTCGATGCCCCCTGTTCGAATTCCGGCGTACTGGGAAAACGTCCCGAAGCCCGCTGGCGACTGGACGAGGTTTCTTTGAAAGAACTGAATCAGATCCAGCGTGAACTGTTAGAGCGGGCATTTCGGTATTTAAAGCCCGCAGGCAGGCTCGTTTATTCGACCTGTTCGTTTGATCCACGAGAAAATGAAGAGCTGCTGCAGGAAGTACTGCAGCATTATCCCGACCGCAAAATTGTCCAGGAAAATCGCCATATCCCCGGCTGTCCCTGCGATGGTGGTTATCAGGCATTGATTCAGTAAACGCCAGTATGTGTTGTTGTGTGTACTTTTTTATCGAATGTAGGGAATCAGGAAGGTATTGACAGCCCGAAAACAGGCGAAACAGGCCTTAATGGTTGCCGTTTCCCTAAACAGATTGTAAGATTCGGGTTTATGAAATTTGGCAATAGCCTGTATGAATAAAACCTATTGTCTGCTTCCATCTGCGCGCCTGCTGCAATAAAGGAAAATAGTGTGAGTGTCGACGAATTAATTGACGTAAAAAGTGTGTTGCAAAGCTCTGAAAGTGTAGGCTACTCGGACATAGAGCGATTGTCACAGATTGTCTGCTCTGACCAGGTTTCAGAGTTGAACAACGAAGTGCAGACGCTGGTCCGAAGTATTTCAGAAGGCCAGGCTTCAGCCGGACTGAGTGCACGGGCTGGTATTGCCCTGCATCTGCTGGGAAAACACAAAGAAGCAGTCACTCAACTGGAAAAAGCGCAGGACAACGCGACCGCCTGTTTTTACCAGGCCGTTTCACTGATCGCTTTGAAGCGATATGCCGAAGCAGATCAGAAGCTGGAAGCAGCAGCCAAGCTGGGATATGACTCCATTGAATGTTCTCTGCGTCGCGCAGAAACTCTGCGTCTGGTTAGAAAACTGGATGAGGCAGAATCAGTTCTGGGAACCATTTCCAAAGAAGCTGCCGGGCGTGCAGAATATTCGTTCCAGATGGGATGTATTCGCTCAGACCGCGGCGATCTGTATGGGGCCATCGAATACTTCGAACGTGCCGTCGACATGGATCCACGCCACTCACGAGCCATTTTCCGCCTGGCCGGAGAAAATGCTTCTCGTGGAAACGATGAAGATGCGATTCGCCTGTATGAGCAGTCACTCTCCAGCCCGCCGTTTTACCTGGGCGCAATCCTGAATCTGGGGCTGTTGTATGAGGATATGGAAAACTATCCCGCAGCTGCCTTCTGTTTCCGTCGTATTCTGGAAGCAGATCCCACGAACGAAATGGCGGCGATGTACCTCAAGGACATCGAAGCTGCCGACAACATGTATTACGATGAAGAGACAGCCCGCAACGAAGCCCGTATGAAACAGCTGCTGGATCGTCCGGTCACAGACTTCGAACTGTCAGTCCGCAGCCGCAACTGTCTGCATGCGATGGATATCCATACGCTGGGTGATCTGACACGTGTCAGCGAAAATGATCTGCTGGCTGGTAAGAACTTCGGCCAGACATCACTCGATGAAATTCGCGAGATGCTGTCTTCATTTGGCCTGCACATCGGCCAGAACCTGCACGAATCATTGGGGAGCGAAGGCGGTTACGCTGCTCTGCCTCCCGAACTGGCAGACAACCCTGCTACCGAAAAACCAATCTCTGATCTGGGACTTTCTGTTCGTTCGAGAAAATGCATGTCCCGCCTGGGGATCGGCACTATCGGCGAGCTGTTGCGTCGCAGCCCGGATGAGCTGCTGGCCAGCCGTAACTTCGGCGTGACTTCGCTCAACGAAATCCGGGAAAAACTGACCGAGATGAACCTCAAACTGCGAAACGACTAGAACGCAGGTGGTACACAGTAACTTCTGGAACAGCGGGTTGTGTCAGCAGGCAAAGACACAATCCGCGTTCTGTGAATTTCAAAGATGCGGATTTTCTCTCAGAGAAACTCTTGCCAGAAGTTGAGAGATTCAATACACTTCCTTCGCCGGGCAGCACTGGGAGACCAGTGAACCCGAGTTGAGCTACTGTGTCTAAAAAAACAGCATTTACATTACCCGGTAGTGTAATGGTAGCACAACAGATTTTGATTCTGTTAGTCAAGGTTCGAGCCCTTGCCGGGTAATATTCAATAAAAAAACGCATTCCAGTTCGGGATGCGTTTTTTTTGTTGCCTGTTGAATCCGTTGAGCAAATTACATCCGTTCGCAGGTTTTAATACCCAGCAGAGACAGGCCATGTTCTATGACCCGGGCCGTTAAATCGCAGAGCAGCAGTCGGCTGGTTTTGACCTCTTCCTGTTCCGCCTTCAGTACCGGACAGTTGTTGTAGAACGTGCTGAACAGGTTTGAAAGTTCGAACAGATAATTCGTCAGGTAGTTCGGACGTGCTTCGATCGCCACGCTCTCCAGAATTTCCGAGTAGCGGTTGATCTGTAAAGCCAGGGCCCGCTCACTTGCGTCAACCAGGCTCAGTGCAGCCTGCTGGTCTCGCAATGCGATCCGGTCGATCTGACCTTTGCGGAAGATGCCACAGACTCGAGCATAGGCATACTGCATATAGGTTGCGGTATCACCCCGGTTAGCCAGCATTTTGTCCCAGTCGAACATGTAGTCGCTGTCCCGGTTGTGTTTCAGGTCGGCATATTTGATGCCTCCCAGGCCGACAACCTCTGAGATCTGACGACGTTCTGTTTCACTGAGTTCCGGGCCATCGGGTTTCGCCTCATCATTTTCCACCACAATGGCATATGCCCGTTGGATGGATTCATCCAGCAGGCTTTCCAGACCGACATTATCTCCTGCGCGTGTTTTCAGGGGGCGTTTATTCTCGCCCAGCACGGAACCGAAGCTGACATGCTGCAGTTCCAGATCAGCATATCCCCATTCTTTTACAGTGGCAAACAGCAACTGGAAGTGCTCACTCTGTCGCGAGTCGACTACGTAGAGCACCCGGTCTGCTTTCAGCTCTTCCACCCGGTATTTAATCGTCGCCAGATCTGTTGTGGCATAGGTAAACGCGCCATCCTGTTTCTGAATCATGAATGGCGATTTAAAGCCATCTATAAAAACGCAGATCGCGCCCTGGCTCTCTTCGGCCAGTCCCCGCTCTTTAAGATCGGCGACCACATCAGCCAGCATGGGATTGTAATAGCTTTCCCCCAGGGACATGTCAAAGTGAATGTCCAGCCGGTCATAGACGGTCTGGATTGCATCCAGGCATTGAGGTAGAAACTGTTTCCACAACTCCAGGTTATCGGCGTCTCCCGCATGCAGTCGTGCCGTCTCTTCCCGTGCCTGTCGGGCAATATCGGGAAACGCGGTCGCTTTGCTGTGCAGGTCTTCGTTCTGCTCCAGCAGTGTCTGTTTCTCCTGCATCTCCTGCAGTTCCGACTTTCGTTCGGCGAGATCGGATTTCAGTTTTTTGACTTCTTTCTGGATTTTTTTATTGGTGAGATCCGCAGATCCCTCCCGTGTTTTCAGCTTATCCGTGAGCTGTTCAATCTCAGCCTGCTGTCGAGGTATTTTGGTCTGGGTGGCATGGTAATCGGAGAGCTGATTGACCAGTCGATACAGCCGCGCGAGTTCATGTACCGGGTTTTGCTTAAAGCATTCCTGGTTCAGAAAATGTTTGTACCCGAAGATGATCATACCGAACTGGGTGCCCCAGTCGCCGATATGATTGTCCCCCACGACATCGTGTCCCAGGAATTTCAGAACCCGGTAATTGGCATCGCCGATCACGGTACTTCTTAAATGTCCCACATGCATTGGCTTGGCGACATTCGGGGCCGAAAAGTCCACGATGACTTTCTGAGGCGATTCTGCAGGCTTGACACCCAGGCGTTCATCCGCCACCAGGTTTTGGGTTTGGGTATTCAGCCAGTCTTGTTTGAGCCTGATATTGATAAAACCCGGCCCTGCAACTTCCAGGGGTTCACAGAAATCGGAGAGATCCACTTTTTCCACGATCTGTGACGCCAGCTCGCGTGGTTTCAAGTCGGGTATTCCGGCTGCCAGAGGCATGGCAAAATTGGCCTGATAATCACCAAATTTCGCATCCTGTGATGCTTTCAGCATTTCGATGACCGAAGAGGGGGCGTCTGTCCATTCGGTTAATACCGGTTCAAACCGACTTCGGAGTTCTGCGAGAATATTCATTGTGCATGCCCGGGGCAGAGACACCAGGCTCCTTGACTACTGGAAAGATACGGACATAGATTCATCTACGCCCAGAATACCGACTGTGAGCCGGGATTGGTAGAAACAGCGGTTCTGTCAGTGGGAATCCGCACGGAAAGACTTCCAGTCCACCTTTTTGGCGTCAGCCCAGAGGCGTTCGAGGTCGTACAGCTCCCGAGCTTCTTCTGTGAAGAGATGCAGGACGATATCTCCATAGTCTCCCAGAATCCAATCGCTGTCTTTGCCCTCAATGTTGCGTCGGCGTGTGCTCTCGCGTTTCATCAGTACGCGAATTTCCTCTGCAATCGCATTGCTTTGCCTCTGGTTGGATGCTGTTGCAATAATGAAATAGTCGAACAAGGGCGTGATTTTGGCGACATCGAGCACCACGATCTCTTTGCCCTTGAAGTCTTCACAGGTTTTTGCACACAGGCAGGCACGTTCCAGACTGGACGCACTTTCAATGGGATCAGATTGTTGAGAAGGTTCAGTGTTGATTTTGGTGACCTTTAGACTGTGTCCAGTTTTACCGTAGCTTCTCCAAGGCCAGTTGGACCGAGTATCAAAGATTGAGAGATGCTATGGTTAAATGTGATGCGCTCTAGCCTGTTTCAAATACTTAAAATAAATCTAGTGCGTATTGAATGATAAACCCGGCTATGACAACAGAAACCATACTCATCAGCTTGATCAGAATGTTCAGGCTCGGGCCGCTGGTATCTTTGAATGGATCACCAACGGTGTCACCGACTACTGTGGCTTTGTGCGCATCAGTTCCTTTGCCGCCATGTGCGCCTGCTTCGATATACTTTTTCGCATTATCCCAGGCGCCACCGGCATTAGCCATCATAATGGCAACTGCAAACCCGCTCGTCAAGGCTCCCACGAGAAGACCGACAACCCCGGGAACTCCCAGGATGACTCCCACGACGACTGGTGAAAGCAGCCCCAGCATCGCAGGCAGAATCATTTCCCGTTGTGCAGCTGCCGTACTGATCTCGACACACGCCGCATAATCCGGTTCGGCTTTATTCTCCATGATGCCTGCAATTTCCCGGAACTGGCGCCGCACTTCGTCGACCATGGCTCCTGCGGCCCGTCCGACCGCCTTCATGGTCATGGCACAGAACACAAAGGCCACCATGACACCAAAAAAGATTCCGACCAGGACTTTGGGATTCAACAGCGAGAAATTATAAAATCGAGAGAAGTCAGGCACCGTTGCCGATTTGACATCGACGCATTCTCCCCGATCCAGCAGTGCCGCAATATTCAGTCCGCGAATGATCGAGCCAATCGGGGCGCTGGTGATTTTTTCACGACCCGGCGTAATCTGAGCGACGTTCAATGCAGGGAACAGCAGATACCCCTGATTATTATGTGTCGCTTCCATTCCGTCTTTGCCGGGTGTCCGTAAGGCAATACAGTTCGAACTTAATTTCAGGGCGGAAGCATTGGTCATGTCGTCGGTAATGGTTTCCACAATCGCGGAATTCTCGACCCAGCGTTCAAAGCCGATACGAACTTCTTCGACATAAGCTGCCAGCAATGCCAGCGCAGTCAGGGCGGCTGAACCGATGGCAAATCCTTTCCCTGTGGCAGCCGTGGTGTTTCCCAGGCTGTCCAGGGCATCGGTTCGCTGACGGACATACGGTTCCTGTCTGCTCATTTCCGCATTACCACCAGCATTGTCGGCAATGGGACCATAGGCGTCTGTCGCCAGGGTAACACCGAGGGTGCTCAACATGCCCACGGCGGCAATCGCGACGCCATACAGGCCCATCGCGAAGATGGCGGAGTTGGCGAAATCGAATCCGGTACAAAGTCCAAACGCCAGGAGGATCGCCACGCCGATGACAACAATCGGGACCCAGACGCTGTAAAATCCTTCTGCGATCCCCGCGATAATCACAGTCGCCGGTCCGGTGGTGGACTGGTCTGCAATAAAGCGTGTGGGGCGGAATTCATCGCTGGTTGAATATTCGGTCCACTTCCCGATCAGCCAGCCGGCGACAAGTCCACAGACAATCGCACCGAAGACCCCAAACAGTTTGTTTCCAACCAGCAGGGGGGAATCCGCGGGGATCCCGGACGATTGAGACGGGATGACCAGCATGATCCAGACTAAAGCCAGTGCAGCGACAATGACGCCAATCGCACTGGTGTCAATTCCCTTCGCCAGCGCTTTCAGCAGGTTCTTCTGTGAAGCGCCTTCTTCGGTTCTCACCATGAAGATTCCGATAACGGACAGAAAGATTCCTACGGCTGCCAGGCACATCGGCAGGAGCAGACACATCATCTGCATCTTGGGATAGCCATGATAGGCGGCCACGCCCAGGGCACCACTGGCAAGGATTGATCCGCAGTAAGATTCGTAAAGGTCAGCTCCCATGCCTGCAACATCGCCGACATTATCGCCTACATTGTCGGCGATGGTCGCCGGGTTGCGGGGATCGTCTTCGGGAATACCTGCTTCCACCTTACCGACCAGGTCGGCACCCACGTCAGCCGCCTTGGTGAAGATGCCCCCACCGACGCGGGCAAACAGTGCCTGGCTGCTCGCACCCATTCCAAAACAGAGCATGGTCACCGTAATTTCGGCCAGAGGCATTTTGACGACCCAGTGCAGGACCCCGAACCAGAGTGTGATATCCAGGAGCCCCAGACCAACTACCACGAGACCCATCACGGCACCACTGCGGAAAGCGACCTGTAAGCCGCTGTTTAATGATTCCTTGGCAGCATGTGCGGTACGGGCACTGGCGAGTGTGGCAGTACGCATGCCGAACCAGCCTGCCAACGCAGAAAAGAAGCCTCCGGTTAAGAAGGCAAACGGCACCCAGTGTGACTGTGTTTTTAATCCAAACGCCATAAAGGCCAGCAGGGCACAGACGACGGCAAAAAAGATGGTGACCACTTTGAATTGCCGGTCCAGATACGCACGAGCGCCATCGCGGACATGCTCGGCAATTTTTCGCATCATCGGGTCGCCTTCATTCTGGCTGACCATCCAGCTGAAGAAGCGATAGGCGGTGAACAGGGCGAAAATCGCTCCTGCGATGGCAATACACCAGCTGATGATGACGGTCGAGCTATCAGCATGGACGACCAGATCGGAAGAAGCTTCGGCTGCCATCAGCGGGGCTGAATAAAAGAGTGCGGCGAAACTAGAGGTGATGAGAGTTGAGAGAAATCGTACGGGAGTGAGTCGAGCGCGGGGATAGAACCTCATCCTTAGAGTTAACTCCAATTAAATTAGCCGTTGTAAATCTTGATGTAAAACCTCAAAAATCTTATTTGATTCCGGGCAACAGTCAGCACGTTACTTGTATGCTCAAAAAATACGAAACGCATCTCTTAAAATGAAAGCATTGTTTGCCTGATTATCCTCGTTCCCAACAGTGTGAGAAATGCGATCGTAAACCTGGAAACACGCCTGTAAAACTCAAGAAAACTCTATCCGGGGAGTGTATCATCTGGGGTTCAGATTGCAATAACAGTAACTTAACAAACTTCGTTTAGTACAAAACTTGCAAGCCTGAGTGCGCAGCAGTTTACGCGGAATGAGCAGGAAAAATCAGGGAGCAGAGAAAACGGGGTTTCCGTGGAATCAGACGTTCCGGGCGGGAGTCTGACTGAAGACCTGATGCGTGTCGATGACATAGGCAACATCAAAGACCTGTTCGAAATCGTAGATGTCGACAAAGTCTTCCAGACGGTCATTCTCTGTTTTTCGCATCCGGCCATGTTCAATCATTTCAAAGACCATCTTGCCGAAGTCCCTGGTGGATTGAACACCCCATTGCTTGAATACCGTCAGCGTCATCAGGCCGAACTGTTTTAAGGCGAGTTCCCGGACCCCTTCCAGCAGTTCCTGGCCGGAGACATGCGCTTCTTCATGCTCACCTTCCTGAACGACCTCGCGTGAGTAGATCTCCTGAGCCTGCTGGAGTGCTTCAAAGATAAAGTCGTAGGCGTTAGGGTGAAATTGCAATTTGGGGCGGGAAAGATTTGTTGCAGATGTCATTTTTTCACCCATACCTGTCTAAAACTTTTTAAGTAGCAGCAACTTTGTAAAACAGCAGCAGCGCCGTGGTTTTCCTGATCTGTGAAGCAGGTACTGAAGCACTGGCGATATCGTTCTTTTATACTCGATCCCATTGTCTCTGAACACAGTATATTACAGTCTAAATCGCATCACATTTAAACATCGCGTTTTTCACTCTAATCTACTAGGCCCAGATAGCCCTGAGAGTCGCTATAATAAAACAGGACACCGTCTAGTGTTTCCAATCACTCAGGTCGGGTCAAGACTTTCTTATAGCATAACCACTCAGTTATTGGGAAATTATCGAACAGAGATTCCGGAAAATCAATCCCGACTCACCCGATTTCACAAATTTCAGTCTGCCTGCCGGTCCCGATCCGCTTGCCGTTTACTGTCTGGCAGGGTTTTCCCCGCGTTTCTTTTTAATGACTTCCAGAATGTCTTTTTTGTGTACGATTGTTTTTTTCATGTCAGAGTAGATGACTTGTACACACTCAGAAAGGATTTCCTGATTCGTGACTTTGCCTTCCCCCTGACTGGTAATAATCGTCGAGCCCACAGGAGGTAATTCTTTTTTATAGCTTTTGTAAGTATCGTATTCATAGCGCAGGCAACATTTCAGGCGTCCGCATCGCCCGGACAGTTTATTGGGATCCAGCGAGGTCTTCTGCAGTTTTGCCATTTTCATCGAGACGGGAGGCATCTCAGTCAGGTGGGTTCCGCAGCAGACCGTCTTCCCGCAATCTCCGTAATCTGCCAGCAGCTTCGCTTCATCGCGCACTCCTATCTGCCGCATTTCGATTCGCGAGCGGTATTTTCTTGCCAGCGCTTTGACCAGTTCGCGAAAATCAACACGTTTTTCTGCCAGATAGTAGAAGATGACCCGCTCACCGCCGAACAGGTGTTCGACATCAACCAGTTGCATCTGCAGTTTGTGTTCGTTCACCAGTTCCTGGCAACCCAGAAACTCATTGCGTTCTTCGTGTCGGTTCTGATCACGCTGACGATAGTCCTCATCGTTTACCAGGCGGATAATTCGTCCTGCTGCAGTTGTGTCCTTCATGAATGATTTCACTCGCTCGGTGGCCGGCGACAGGACTTCACCCCACTCATGCCCGCGATCGCTTTTGATGATGACCGCTGCGTTACGTGGCAGTTCTGCCAGACCTTTACTGGTGAATTCTCCAATGAGGCGGGTGGAACCGTAGCGAACGATATAGCCGGATACTTCAGTATTCATATATTATGATTTCATCGATTTGAGATTGGATGCAGCAGTCATCGTGCAGGATGAGTCAGTCACAGAACAGATTTCAGATAAACTGCTTCGATCAGTTTATTATAGCCGGACTCGATCTGGCAATCTCTAATTAAACCCGGGAAATCACATTTATTTGAAAACCGTACACTGCCTGCCGAATCTGACTTGCGGTCAGTACTTATTTCGACTGAATTTCCCGCAGATCCTGGCTTAAGCTTTCGATGCATAAAGGCAGAGTGACATTCTGATTGACCTGTTCCTCTGTCTGCAGCATTCGGCCCAGCAGGTTTCCGATCGTTTCGATCCGGTCTTCTGTCTCACCAGGCAGTCCGGAAACAAACCGTTCCACATTACCTGCAGCCGGATCAGCCTGGTAACCGGCGGCACACTGTAAAGACTGATGGTAGAAATCGGCGCAGAATTTAATGACCCACAACGCTGTTTTACGCTGTGCACCCGTATTGCCTCCAATGTCATCAATGGCCTGAATCACGGCATCGGAAAAGGCCTGCGGTTGAAAAGGGTGTCGACCGAGCAGCCCGGTAATATTTCCCCGCAGTGCCTGAAGATTTTCATCCAGAAGTTGACTCGCAATTTTCAGCGATCCTTCCGACAGGCGTGCAATCTGCAATGCCTGGTCAGCAGACTCAACGAGTTGCTGGCCCAGCAGCAGTGCGGAGATATCTTCCTGGGTCAACGGATTGAAGCGGATCAACTGACAGCGGGAACGGATCGTGGGCAGAATGGCATCGAGTTCACTGGCAATCAGGATCATTAAATAGTTTGCGGCAGGTTCTTCCAGAGTCTTCAGTAACGCGTTCGCACTTTCGGCGTTCATTTTGTCTGCATCATCAATGATGGCAATCCGGCGGTCACCCACCATGGGACGCAGCGACATTTCATAACAGACGCCTTCCCGACCGCGATGATCGTCTTCACCAATTATCAGGCTGAGGGGCAGGATGTTTTTGTCGGGCGGGCATTCTACTGAAATCAGATCGGGATGAGTGCCCGCTGCCATCTGTTTGCAGGAATCACAGGTTTGACAGCAGCTTAGCTCGTCCGAGGGGGTCTGCAGACAGAACAGGCATTGCGCCAGATGTAAGGCGACCCGCTTTTTTCCGATACCGGCTGCTCCCGCAAACAGCAGCGCATGTGGCAGTCGGCTGCGTGAGAGTGCACGGTCCAGCATTTCCAGAATGGAGTGGTGGCCTCGAATGGAATCGGTTGTCGTGCTCATGCACTTCTCTTTTCAGTAATCAGTCTTCAGTGTTCCCGTCCGCTGCCGCTTCAGAATCCTGCGGTTCAATCCAGCCCAGAACCATGCCTGTTGAGACTTCGGCCCCGGCCTGACATTCGCAAGAGACGATCATCCCGGCACAGGGGGCTTCCACGTCAAACGTCACACCGGGAATCAGCAGTTCGACCACTCGATCACCGCTGGCGACTTCTTCGCCTGCGTGGGTCAGCCACAAACTGACTTTCAGCGGCTGGGGAGAACTGATGACCGGGGGCACAAGTATCGGTGTCGGCATTCAGGAGTCTTTTCCCAGGACAGACGCCATCTCACCTGCATTATAACTTGAGCGTACAAAGGGACCGCTGGCAACCAGTTTGAAGCCCATTGCCCGGACCTGGTCTCCCACTTCATCAAATTCTTCAGGAGGCAGGAAGCGTTCCACAGGCAGGTTCTGTGGAGTGGGCTGCAGGTACTGACCAATGGTAATCATGTCGCAGCCGGCAGCCCGCAGGTCAGCACAGACTTCCAGCACTTCTTCGCGCGTTTCGCCCAACCCCAGCATAATTCCACTTTTGGTCACGATGGAGGGATCTGTTTCTTTGACCTGAATCAACAGGTCCAGAGTACGCTGGTAATCGGCATTGCGACGCACGCGGTGATAAAGTCGCGGCACGGTTTCCGTGTTATGGTTGAATACATCCGGGTGCGCTTCAATCACGCGGTGGATGGCTTTGCGGTCGCCCCGGAAGTCGGGAGTCAGAACTTCGATGTCGGCATCCATCCGTTCGCGGATTGCCAGGATGCAGTTATAAAAATGCTCAGCGCCCCCATCTGGCAGATCATCACGCGTGACCGAGGTGATCACGACATGCTCCAGGCCCAGTCGCACGGCCGCTTCAGCAACCCGCTCAGGTTCATCCAGCTGTACGGTTTCTGTTTTCCCCTTGGGGATGGAACAGAAGCCACAGGGCCGCGTACAGACATTTCCCAGAATCATCAGTGTCGCGGTCTTGTGTGACCAGCATTCGGTGCGGTTGGGGCACTTGGCGCTTTCGCAGACCGTCACCAGTTTCAGGTCTTCGATTACGTTACTGGTGAAAGCCATCCCCGGTTCGGGCAACGGCCGCTTCAGCCATTTGGGAAGTCGCTGTCGGGGTTCGGGAGTTGTGTCTGTCAGAATATTAAGGGTGGACATAAACTTTTTTCTTCACTCTGTGCAATAATGGGTGTCGTGTGAATATATGAGTCTGCTGATAGCCAAACTGTTGAACCAGATTTCTGACAATGCTTTCGCGGACAGAACTCATACTGGCTTCCCTGGTAAGAGTCGCAGAAAGGGATGTCAGTCGGTGGTCATGCTGGTTGGCATCAATCAATCGCTGTAATTTCATATCGGGCGAGACATTAATATACAAACCATAGTAAGAAATCCAGGATTTGATCGCAGCCCCCAGAAAGGCAAACTGGCCACAACGACCGAAAATATCTGAGGAATTCGGATACTGGTCTGCTGCAATTCCCTGCTCTGCCGACATTTCCAACAGGGACTGGACTAACCGGTTCTGAAAGTCATCCATTCCCAGACCGATCTGTTTTAAAGGGAGCAGGGGATACACGGCCAACTGGCCGGGAGCATGCAGCAAGGCGCCCCCTCCCCGATTGATCCAGCGGACTTCCAGCTGACTTGCTTTAAATTCCTGACTGGATTGTGCCAGCTGAGCATGACTTCCTTCCCGGCCTACGGTAATGAGAGGAGGATGCTCACAAACAAAAAGAGTTGCCTGATCAGTACCCTGTTGCCTGATTTGCTGAAACTCCCGTTCCTGGAGTACAAGAAACGAGTCAAAATCGACGCAGCCCAGCATATAGACCTTAATCGAGGCATTGCGTTGATTTGTCTGGTTCCTGTCGGCGTCTGGTGAATTCATAATCCTGTCTACAGGTTCAGGGGTTTCGTGCTCCTGTTAAGTTTTAGTCAGCGACATGCTCATTTTCAGGGGTTCTCCCGGAGAGTCAATCATCAGAATGCGGAAATGCTGAATTGTCCGAGATCCGGAGCGCAGATCGCAATCAGACTGTATCCAGTTTCACTAAAGCGTCCCCAGGGCTATTTGAACCGAGAATACCAGGGAGAACGCAGCAGGGTGAAGTCTGATGCCCTCTGGAATACCATGATTTCCAGTAGAAGGCCTTCAGCCAGGATCTGAACAGTTATATTGATTCTCTGTGCTCTATAAGTGACTTGCAGGTAATCGTTTAGCGATTTTCGGGTGCGTGGGGAGAGACGTTCCTGGGAACAACCGTCATAACCGGAATAACTTGCAATTCCGGTTTATTTTAAAAAATCAGCATATCTGATTCAATTCCTGAGATCCGCAGATCCGATAGAGAGAAATGGATAAAACTAATACAGCGTCCTGCAATTTTCATAACACTCCCGCTCTCAGAGCTCTCATGTCAAATCAAACCTCAAATCAGTTCCGATCCAGCAGTAAATTCCAATCGGTAAGGAGAAACAAAATGCGACGCGGAAAAAAGATGCTCGCGATATTTTCAACCATGGTAATGAGTGCGAGTATCGCCACCGCCGATGATCGCATTTTGGAATCAAGGTCACCCTTCGATTCTGCTCCTGCTTCGCGGTCTTCCAGCCAGTATTTTTCCGGTCAGGCACCGGAAAGTAATACAGGCGGGATCACCATTTCTCAGTCGAATCAGAATGCGGCTCTGAAAAATCAGGCTTCACAATTCAAGCCTACCGATAAAGAACGGCTCTCACAGGTTCCGAATTACTACAAGGAACTGTTTGGCCAGGAGCGTCCCTATCGCCGCCTGGATAACAAAGCGAAAACCGAGGCTCCAGCAGCAAGCCAGTCTCAGTTCCAGCAGATCGGACACGCTGAACCGCAAAACGGTAAAAAACAGTATCACTTCGAAACCTTCAATGCAGACCAGTCTGACACGCAGAACATTGTTCACGCCGAATTTCAGCAGGGCAATCAGAAATCGACTCAGGGAAATATTCAGCAGATCAGTGCAGGGAACTCACGCGATAATCAGTTCCGTCAGCCCACAGAATTTCAGCAGTCTGCTCCACAAACTCCCAGTCTCTCTGTTCCCCGCATTCCAGATCGCAAGACGGTCGAAAACAAACATCATCTGACTTTTGGAGCTGCTCCTGCCGCACCAAAAACAGAGCAACCGTCGGGAATTACAATCAGTGCAACTCCCGGCAGTCGTCGTGCAACCGAATTAACTCCGAAACCAGTGGGTATCGCTTCAGAAGAAGCTGCTGCAAAACTGACCCACAAATGGATTAAGAAAACAGAAATTAACGTAGGGCAGGAATGTGAATTCGAGCTCGAAATCAAAAACGAAGGAAAACAGACTGCTCAGGATCTGCTGGTCGAAGCCTCCTTTCCGGTTACCGTTCGGTTAACCAATGCAGAGCCTCGTCCCAGTTCCAGCCGCGATCAACTGGAGTGGAAATTTGAATCGCTGAAAGCCGGCGAAACAAAAGTCATCCGCATTTCCATGATTCCCAGTCAGCGTGGTGCGATTATTGCCACTGCCAATGTTCGCTCAACCAGTGCTCTGACAGAGTCGTTCATGGTCGCAGAACCCATGTTGCAGGTGGCTGTCAAAGGCCCCACCAATGTCATGATTGGTGAACCCGCTTCTCAGTCTGTTACCATTTCGAACCCCGGTACCGGTACTTTGCACAATGTAGTCCTGGAAGCGGAAATCCCCAAAGGTCTGGAACACGTGACTGCTGAATATCTGCAGATGCAGGTTGGTTCGCTGAATCCTGGTGAAACACGAACGATTCGGCTGGCATTAGCCGCTGTGATGGGGGGAGAGCAGGTCGTGAATGTTCAGGCAAAAGCGGAAGGTGGTCTGGTTCAGGCAACCCAGGCTCGTGTGAATGTCATCGCTCCTAAAGTTCAAGTGGCCATCGATGGTCCCGGACTTCGCTACAAAGGTCGCAGTGCTGAGTATGCCATCACAACGCTCAACGATGGGGCCGCTGCTACCAATAATGTCCGCGTCTTACACAAAATTCCAGAAGGGTTTGAATTCGTCAAAGCCGATCATGGCGGTCAGTTCAATCCGGAAGATTCCACCATCAGCTGGTTCCTCGGTCGGATGGAACCGGGGCAAACCGCCAGTGTAAACCTGGAATTAAAAACCAAAACCATCGGCAATTATGTGCATCACGTACGAGCCATCTCTGAGCACAATGTAAAATCAGACGCCCAGATTCAAACACGCATCGAAGGCACCGCTCAGCTGGTTCTGGAAATTGCTGATCTGGACGATCCTGTCGAAATCGGCAAAGAAACCGGTTACAAAGTGGTTGTTAAGAATGATGGAAGCAAGTCAGCACAGAATGTCTCTGTCTCCTGCGAACTGCCTCCGGGTGTCGATCTGATTTCCGCTACCGGCCCGACTCAGCATATCGCTGAAAACGGTGTGGTTGTCTTCAAATCTCTGGGTGACCTGGCTCCTGGTGAATCAGTCCAATATCAGGTGCTGGTACGGGGTAGTGTGGAAGGAAATCAACGCTTCCGGGCACGTCTCGCCAGCGATTCGATCCGCGATCCGCTGCTGTTTGAAGAACTGACTCGCTTCTACAAAGACTAAGCGATTCGTCTGAGTCTCAATAAATCAAAACCCGGTCAGTGATCTGCTGACCGGGTTTTTTTCGAAGCGAATCAGGTTGAGAGAGACCGCTTCCATCAAAGATGGATTGTGAATCGTCAGCTGTCGAAGAATTACTATTTCTTCCAGATAACGAGTTGATGATGTGGTTGTCCCGGTTTGCCGTTGGAGACTTTCAGGACCAGGCTGTCCAGCGATGCAGTCTGTTCCAGTACCTCACGCAAGTCCTTCAGACTGTGGACGGGAGTTCCGGCGACTTCTTCAATCACATCATAGAGTTTGATGACTTTGGACAGCGAGTTCTGCTGGTCTACATCCATCACGAGTAATCCGGGCTGGCTGACCTCGAATCCCAGTTGTGTTGCCAGGTCTGCGTTCATGGCATGGACCTGCAGTCCTGCCAGGACATCATTTGCTGTCGAGTTTTTCACTTTCTGGAAGCTCATGGGGGCCGCTGATGTTCCCGGGCGGCGAGACTGTTGTGTCTCTTTCTGTTTCCGTTCGAGTTCGTCCAGAATGCGACGGTTAGCCAGTTCTACCATTACATTGACCTTCCGGCCGCCGCGTAACAGAACCACACTGACACGGTTGTCGATGGGAGTCAGGCTGACGAGGTTGATCAGATGGTTCTGGTCGAGCACATCGATTCCGCCAAAACTGAGGATGATGTCATCGTACTTCAGGTTGGCACGTGATGCGGGTGTGTTTGAAATGACTTTCACAACGCGGGCTCCCCGCACGCGGTCCATCTTCAAACGGCCTGCAGTCGCGATGCTGAATTCCGGATCTAGCTGAACTCCCAGGTAGGCCCGGTAAACCTGGCCATACTTCACCAGCTGATTGAATACATGACGTACCAGCTTACTGGGGATACTGAAGCCGATCCCGTCGTTACCGCCGCTGTTGGAAGCGATTGCTGTATTGATCCCGATGATATTGCCATCGAGGTCGATCAGGGGACCGCCGCTGTTGCCGGGGTTAATGGCGGCATCGGTCTGCAGAAAGTTCTGGTTAAGTACTTCAGAACCGCTGCCCAGCTGAAGGGAGCGTCTTCCCTTGGCGCTGATAATTCCCAGCGTGACCGATTCACTTAAACCGAAAGGGCTGCCCATCGCCAGCACCATGTGTCCAATATCCAGCTTGTCGCTGTCGCCCCAGTCAGCAGGAGTCACATCGCTGACGTTGATTTTCAGGATTGCCAGGTCCGTATCTTTGTCTTCCCATTTCTGCTGGGGGTGGATCATTCGACCATCGTGCAGCGAGATGGATATCGAAGTGCCATCCGAGTCTCGCACGACATGCCGGTTGGTGACGATAAACAGACCGGGGGCACCTTCGCCTCGGACAATCACTCCCGAACCGGTCTCTTCGACAGCGCCCCGTGGTGTCTGCCGCTCGCATTGTATATGGACTACGCTGGGAGTTGCCAGTTTTGCGATTTTGGCCAGATGTCTGCTGCCTTCCTGCAACGGGGCAGCGGAAGAGAGCATTGAGGAATGCTCTTGCCGGGGGTTCGTCTGTGAGGGAACCTTGGCCTCCAGCTGGTTGAATGACAGCGTGGATTCAAAACAGGCATTCCAAAGCGAAACGGAAACAATCAGACCGGTGACGAGTGCCAGGGGGTATCGATTCTTCATGATGCAAATCTTCTTCAGCGTGACCCAGGATTTTTTTTGCAATTTAGCTACAAGTAGCTACGGCAAAATGAGGCAATCCTTCGCCACTGCCGAACGATTTGATTACAGGAGACCAGCTGCAGGGCAGCGGCGACCGGCAATACCAGAGACCACAAGACTGATCGCGATGAATCTCTCCACAAAGAATGTCAGTAATGAGGGATCAGTATTATTCGGGAGAGATGATAATACGAAATCAGGCTGGTGAAACCCTCTGGAATTCATTATCGGAAGGGGTGACTATTTTTCGAGATCCAAATCATGAATTCTGACTTCCTGATCGTTAAGCCGTCCTTCGAATTCGTATGCGTTTTCCCAATCGCCATGAACATCATGAGTGGATAATCCCATTGATTCGCGCTGCTCTGCACAACTGACACAAAACATCGCGTAAGGAACTGCTTTAAGCCGTGCAATCGGAATATTTTTATTGCAGTTTTCGCAGTGACCGTAACGGCCTTCCTGGATCAGCGAAATGGCGCGGCGGATTTGCATCAGCTCTTTATATTCGATCTCGGCCAGATGGGATTCCAGATCCTGGCGACGTTCGCGAATTGCAGCATCGCCACTGTCCTCGACGGACGACTGGCTGCCGGACGAACCTTCAGAACTGTCGCTTACCAGTTTTTTTAACTCATCACGTCTATTCAATAGTTGCTTGTGCAACCTGATTATTGCGTCTTTTCGTACCACTTCCTCTTCCCCTCATAAAGATCATCTTCGGTGAGCAACTTCCAAAAGTCGAATCTCCCAAAACATAGCTTTTAATTTGGCTAAAGAAATTGGAAACATGACCAGATATTCTCAGTTTTTACACTCGGCTACACACGAGTATTATTCACTACGCGAATTAAATGTCGAGAGTTGGAAACTTTCAAAATCAGAAATTAATACATAAGTCAAAATTTTCAAATAACTTAAGATAGCGCCTTTTCTTGGGATTTTCCGATTTTCCTGCATAGGAGACCGTT
Source organism: uncultured Gimesia sp. (assembly GCF_963972345.1). Classification (NCBI taxonomy): domain Bacteria; kingdom Pseudomonadati; phylum Planctomycetota; class Planctomycetia; order Planctomycetales; family Planctomycetaceae; genus Gimesia; species uncultured Gimesia sp. The sequence continues at coordinate 28,178 of NZ_CAXAVM010000083.1, forward strand.
TCGTGACTTGGACTTTCGGAAAATGACTGCATCGAATGTACAGCTGTTATCCTGATATTGACCGATTGTCCGGATTACGATATAATACCCGCCCCCCCTGAAACAAGGCTCTTAGTCCAGCTCATGACAACGATTGGGAAACGTGTTTACTACCTTCGACCGCTATTTACTGAAACGATATTTTCACGTCTTCGTGATTGGATTCATCGCAACCTACGGCCTGTACGTGGTTTTCGACGGATTCACGAATATCGACGGTTTCCAGTCCGGCGCAGATGAGGACTCTTCAACCAGCCTGCTCTGGATCATGCTGGAGTACTATCTCTATCAGTCTGCTATCTTTTTCGACATGGTCAGCCCGATTCTCACGGTGCTGGCGGGAGTCGTTGTGTTTTCCCTGATGGTCCGTCACGGGGAACTGAATCCCGTACTTTCCGCAGGGATCCCCACGTATCGGCTGGCCATTCCACTGGCCCTGGCAACGATTATCGTCAACTGCATGATCTGCTTGAATCAGGAAGTGATCATTCCGGCGATTGCCGATAAGGTCCAGGCGGAGCGGGGAGACATGGGAAGCTCAGCGCAGTTTGTTGAGCCAGTGTATGATTTCAGCACAAGGATTATGATCAACGGGCAGGAACTGTTCCTGACGGAACAGAAAATGAACAAAGCCGAGTTCGTGCTCTCCAAGCCGATGGTACACGCTTTCGTTACCGTCAAATCTGAATTTGCCGTCTATCAGAAGCAGACAGAATCCCGGCCAGGGGGCTGGTTATTGAAGCAGGCCTCGCCACGTTACCAGGAGTTGGAGATCGCTGAATTTGCCAGGGATATCATTCTGCCTGGTGCTGAGCCAGACGAGATGTTTATCGTGACGGATGTCGGCTGTGATCAGCTCTGTAATCGCAATTTGAGTTCGCTGATTTCCACTCCGGATCTGATTGCCAGGATCAATAATCCTTCCTTCAGCGATTTGTCAATTCGCAAACAGAAACTGGACCTGCATTCCCGACTCACACGTCCGCTGATGAATCTGATCGCCGTACTGATTTCGATTCCGTTTGTTTTGCGCAAGGAAAGTCGCAGTCTGATCCTGAATATTGCAGTCTGTGCCTGTGTGATGGGAGGCCTGTTTGGAATTTCGCAGTGCTTCCTTTATATGGGATCCGCAAAACTGATTTCACCAGACCAGGCTGCCTGGTTTCCGGTGATCACGAATGGGACGCTGGCCGCCTGGTTCACGAACCGGGTTCAGACCTGAGCCGCGATATAGGATTAACCGCTTTGTCCCAGGTCCATCAGTTGTCCGAATCGCTCCAGCACACGAATCTTTAACGGGGCAAATCGAGGCTGATCAAACTCGCCTCTTTCGACGAGACGTAATGCCACTGCATGCGTTTCCTGCAGGATGGCTTCGTCCCGTTTCAGATCTGCAACCCGCAGAGGCAGTTCCCCATGCTGACGTGTTCCAAAGATGTCTCCCGGGCCGCGCGCCTGAAAATCTGCCTCGGCGATTTCAAAGCCATCGGTCGTCTGCTCCATCACCGCCAGTCGGTTCAAAGCATCTTCGCTTTCCGTGTAAGAAAACAGAAAACAGTTTCCCCGGTGCAGGCCACGACCCACGCGTCCCCTTAGCTGGTGCAGCTGCGACAGTCCAAACCGATCCGCCTGCAGAATCACCATCAGCGTCGCATTGGGAACATCCACGCCGACTTCGACGACCGTCGTGGAAACCAGTACCTGAATTGTTCCCTGGTGAAACTGCTTCATGATTCCTGCCCGTTCTTCGCGGTCCATCTGCCCGTGGACCAGGCCGATCGAAGCGGTCGCCAGTTCACTCTTCTGCAGTTTTCGATAGACTTCTTCGGCACTTGAACGAATATTCTGTTCGTCTTCCGAATCAATACGGGGACAAACAATATAGGCCTGTCGGCCGGCCGCGATCTGGGCTCTCAGGAATTCCCAGGCTTTTTTTCTTTGTGGTGTAGTTGAGACGCGGCTCGTCATGACCGGTTGTCTTCCCGGAGGCAATTCGGTATTGATTGAGATATCCAGCTCGCCAAACTGTGTCAGGCACAGACTGCGGGGTATGGGGGTCGCCG
>NZ_CAXAVM010000084.1:0-30226 GCF_963972345.1 uncultured Gimesia sp.
CACCAATCTTATCCGTCTTCCCGATCACACGCCCGCCCTTGATGCCTCCGCCGGCAAAAAAGACCGACTGCGTCGCGCCCCAGTGATCACGGCCCGGCTTCGCATACACCTTTGCCAGTTGCGAAATCTTGGGGGTCCGTCCGAACTCGCTGCACATCACAACCAGGGTATCTTTAAGTCGACCACTGGATTCCAGGTCATCCAGCAGAGCAGAAACGGCCCGGTCGGTCGGTGGCAGCAGTTTATCTTTCAGGTGCGGGAAAATATTACCATGGGTATCCCACGATTCGTTATTCCCCAGGTTGACCTGCACCAGGTTCACGCCGGTCTCCACCAGTCGCCGCGCCATCAACAGTGACCAGCCGAACGAATTTTTGCCGTAACGTTCCTGAAGCTTGTCATCTGCGTGGGTCACATCCATTGCATAATGAACTTTGTCGTCATTGAGTAATGAAATCGCAGCGCTGCGATAACGGTCAAAGCTTTCCACCTGACCGGCGATATCGAGCACTTCGCGCTGTTTCCCCAGTTCCTTGAGTAAACCAATCCGGTTGCCCATCCGTTTCTGGGTCATCCCTTGCGAGAGCTTCAAATGCGGAGTCTGGAACACCCGGTTATCGCTGCCCCCGCGCTGCTGATGGTCGAAGGCATATTCCGGAAACGCACCATACGATTGCACATGAAACGGCGAGGCTTCAATAAACCAGGGATCACGGTTGGATCCCATTCTGCCGGCGAACTGTCCCGGAACGACACGGCCGCTGCGATGGACGATTTTATCCGGAAGGACGATGGCCGGAGGCAGGTTCGTACGCGCACGGATGACATCACCGGCGATGGCGGCAATCGAAGGATGATCGGTACTCATCGGACGGCTCGGATTGAATCCCACGGGAACATCCGAGCGACCGGTCAACATGATATGATGGCCCATCGAATGCTCATTCGTACCATGCGTCAGGGTACGACAGACCGACCAGAGATGGCTGCGTTTAGCCAGCATGGGCAGATGTTCTGAAACCTGCAGGCCGGGAATCTTCGTGGAAATCGGATTGAATTCTCCACGGATCTCGGCACTGGCTTCCGGTTTCATATCGAAACTTTCATGCTGCGAAAGTCCGCCCGAAAGAAATATGAAAATACACGACTTCGCAGTGCGATGTTTAGTGGGGGCTGCTGCTTCAGCGCGAAGCGCATCGAGATGGTTAATACCAAATCCAAGCAGACTGATTGAGCCCACTTCCAGAGCGGTCCGGCGGGACATGGTGGGATGGCAGGCAGGCAAATTCGCAGGCATCATGACTCTCCTGAAGACAAGAGACGAAACATTGTAGCGCAAGCAGTTATTTTAATATACCTTACATATTCACATCAATATAATCTAATGTGATACTGAGTAAAAGTCCAATTGAAATAAAGTATCTCCCTGTTGCAGGATTTTATTAAGACCAGGCAATCTGGAGGCTGCCGGTGAATCTGATTTTTTTTCTGACCCGGAATGCCTGCGAATTCAGCAAAATGAGATCAAATCAGGAAAACACATCTCAAATTTTGATTGACGATCGACGATACCGAATATATGCTTCTCGCTAACTGATTCCCTCCCCATTCACCAGGTGGTGGCCGCGTGTGGCTCGCTGAAGGAAGTCACGTTTAAAATTTGATTGACTCTGTTTTCTTCTCAAGACCTGTATTGGAATCCGGGTCTGATTCTCAAGGATGATGTGGGCTCAATTTGCGCCCCGCAACGCGCACCGTGATGCGCACAGGAGAAATCAATGAACCAGTATTTAACTGATCGACAACAGAAAATTCTGGACTACATTACCCGCGAAATTGATCGCTCGGGCATTGCCCCCAACACCGAACAGATCGCCTCTGAATTTGAAATCCCCTCACTCTACAGGGTCAGGCAATACCTGCATGCCCTGGAAGGCAAAGGCTGGATCACCTGTAACGCCTCTCCTCAAGGCGGAATCGCCCTTGTGGAAAACGGCAATCAATACCGGCTCGCCGTCTGTGGCGATATCGAAAACCGACAGGTGGCCTTCAAAAAAAGATCCTGAATTCAACCCTGTTTCAGATTTTCCCCTGTTCAATTCAGAAAGAATGAGGGGGCATCCAAAAGCAGACAGCGTTCTGTTGAATCACTGAATCAGGGATCTGCGGACACCAGGACCGGAATAAACCGATAACGCCTGATTAATTTCTTAATTTTCCTTTCATTTGAGCCGATTCTTCTATTCAAACCCATTCCATGTGTGTACGCTTATGTAAGAGATAAGCCCTTTTTAAGCCTCGAGTTAAAACTGTTTCATCTTTTCGGAAGGCTGTTGTTAGATGCTCAGGATTGAAGATCAATCGATTCGTATGTGCGACCGGATGCCGCGACGTTCTTTCATGCAGATTGGCGGACTCGCCATGGGCGGGCTCTCTCTGCCTCAGATTCTGAAAGCGCAGGAAAAGAGCGGAAAACAATCTTCACATAAAGCTGTGATCATGATCTTCCTGGCCGGTGGTCCTCCGCACCAGGATATGTTCGACTTAAAACCGGAAGCCCCCGACGAGATTCGTGGCGAGTTTAAACCGATCAACACCAACGTGCCCGGGATTCAGATCAGCGAACTGATGCCGCGCGTTGCCGGGATGATGGATAAGTTCTCCATTATTCGCTCCCTGGTGGGAGCAGAAGGACGTCACGATTCATTCGAGTGCTGTACCGGCCATCATTTCCGCAGTTCACAGCCACAGGGGGGCTGGCCTTCCGTCGGCTCGGCGATCTCCAAAGTCAAGGGGCCCGTGCATTCCACCGTGCCGTCTTACATTGATCTCTCACATACGATGGCACACAACCCGTGGAACATTAAAGGGCCGGGCTTCCTGGGACTGGAACACGCACCGTTTCGACCGGACGGCGATGTGATGGAGAATATGACCCTCAACTCCATTTCGAATTCCCGGCTTAATGAACGCGCCAGCCTGTTAAGCAATCTGGACCGCTTTCGCAAAATCTCTGAGACAAAACTGACAGATGGCACATACGATGGTTATACGAAGCAGGCACTGGAAGTTCTTTCCTCATCCCGACTGGTCGAGGCACTTGATCTCGAAAAAGAGGACCCCAAAGTCAGGGCCCGGTATGGAAAAGATGACCCTAAAGTTCTGAAATACCCGCTGGATATGGGCTACCAGGCGATTATGTCCCGCTTTCTGCTGGCACGCCGGGCTGTGGAAGCAGGGGCACGCTGTGTGACCTGCAGCTTCGCCCATTTCGACTGGCACGGCAATAACTTTGGCCATGCCCGCAGTGTGATCCCCCTGCTGGACCAGGGTGTCGCTGCTTTAGTAGAAGACCTGCATGAGCGTGGCATGGACAAAGATGTCACCGTTCTGGTCTGGGGCGAATTCGGACGCACTCCGAAGATCAATAAGAATGCGGGGCGCGATCATTGGCCGCGCGTGCATGCGGCCCTGATGGCGGGTGGCGGCATGAAAACCGGCCAGGTCATCGGTTCTACCAATCGCCTGGGTGAAGAAGCCATCGATCGTCCCGTGCATATGCAGGAAGTCTTCGCCACCCTGTATCACAACCTGGGCATCGACGTTGCTACAACTACGATCGAAGACAATAACGGTCGTCCGCAGTACCTGATCGATGAACAGACCCCTATCCACGAACTGGTGTAGGTTACCGGAACGCGGAACGATTACAGTCAAGGATCAGGGAACAAATTTCGTAGTTTCTCTCCCGTCGGCAGTTCCCAGCTCAAGGTAGACGCGGGAGCTCATGTTCTCGCTGAGAAAGTGCACGGAGCCATCTGCGAAACCAAAGTGAGCGCCGCCGGTATGATCGCTGCCGGCAGACTGGTAGAAGTTGTTATTAAAGCCGCCCGCCGTGCCTCCCGAGATCCCGGTATCAAACATGTTTCCCACGCCGCCTGCGGCCCAGCTGTCCTGGCTGGTTTTGGGTGCGCCGGAACCATGCAGTTTCTGCTGTTCTCCACTCATGATTGTGTTGGATGTCCCATCGTCGATATCTCGAATCGCGGTGTCACTGTTGACGTAAAAAACTCCCAGAAATGCACCGCTGCCTCCACCAAAGGTACCGATCAGGGCATCAGTTCTGTGTGTCAGATGAATGAGGTCCCCATCGGCCCAGCCGTTCCCTCCCCCGATGCAGACCCCGTAATCAGTGCCCCCTTTCGTGAAGCGATTGGAGGCAGGCGTACTGGTTCCCGGGTTTTCTCCGATCGTAATTTTTTCATCTACTTTACGGACTTTACTCCGCCGCGTCGGGCAGTAGAACACGGGGATATCATTTTCCGCAGCCGACCGATTGCCAATTACGTTCGTATTAAAATTCCATTGATTATAAATATTAGCCTGATCCACCAGGGGGAGAATCTGCAGCATCCAGCTCGTACCATGCAGGCCGACCCCCGTGGTATTGCCAGCCTCTCCCCAGACATTGTAGGCAGAGGAAGTCGCTGTGGTCGCAATGGCCCCCGGGGGAAACACACCATGAATTTCATGGTAGTTGTGCAGCGCCAGGCTGATCTGCTTCATATTATTCTTGCAGGTACTCCGCCGGGCAGCTTCACGCGCCTGCTGTACCGCTGGTAAGAGCAGTGCAATCAAAATGGCAATGATGGCAATCACCACCAGCAATTCAATTAACGTAAAACCCTGTTTTCGATTCCGATTACGCATCAGAGGGCCCTTTATCAGATAATAGAAATGAATAGAGTATGAAATGAATTATTCAGAGTGAACCGCGACACTGTGGCTGTGTGCAACCACAGTGTGCGATGAAAGACTTGTCTTCGAGAGCGCATCACAATTATCCATAGCGTCTTTCAACCTATTATACTCGGTCCAAATGGAACAGGAGACGCTACAGGAAAACTGGACACAGTCTAAATGGCGGTCTTCTGTTTAATTTTCTTTTAAATCAAAATTGATTTCATTTGCCCCGGATTTCACATCAGCCGTCAATTCCGTTTCGTCACTGTAATTGGGTGGAATCGTTTCTTTTTCATCGACGAGCTTGCTGATCACGACTTTATGGGGACCAACTGCCGCCCCCATCTCATCACGAATATAAATCAATTCATAATTTCCTTCACCGTCCGTTGTACCGGAAGAAGCGCGTATGTTCTCAGGCATGAATGTCACATTGGCATCCGCCAGCGGAGCACCATCCATTGTCACCTTTCCCTTCACCTTTCCTAATGCGGGTGCAGCACTGCCGCCACAGGCTGACAGGCCCACCGCTAATCCCAGGCAGAGAACAACAGAACCAAACAATCTCAAATGTTGCATATTGATAATATCCTTAGATCATTTTGAAGACATTGCTGCAGGAAGCGGACAGACAGGTAGCCGGTTTGCCCCTGTCTGTCCCCGCGTGAAAGCCACTCCTGATTTAAAATTCACCAGGAATTCTCTCGCCGTCGGCGGTACCAATCCGGTTGAACGTCCGACTGTCAATATTCTCGCTGATGAAACGTACGGAGCCATCGGCCAGACCGAAATGGGCGCCCCCTTCGTGGTCACTGCCAGGTCCTTCGTACTGACCACCATTGATGCCTCTATTGTCGCCACTTCCACTTTCCGTACTGCCGGCTGTATCGGTGTCAAATATATTGGCAACCCCACCGGCGGACCAGCTGTCGAGACTCAAGGATGCATCGTTGCCTCGTAGTCGCTGCAATTCCCCCGTCATCAGGGTATTGGTGGTTCCATCTTTGATGTCACGCATTTGCGTATCGCCGTTCGGATAGAAAATACCCAGGTGACCTCCCGAGAGTGTTCCCATCCATTCGCTGCTAGCTCCCACGCCCAGCGATTCATGTCCCGTACTGGAAAATCCGTCACCGAAACCGTTACCGGCCCCTTTGCATCCGCCGTAATCGGTCCCCCCCTTGACAAAGGCATTATCGATTGCGGTAGAACCTGGCGATTCATCCAGTTGCAGTTTCGCATCGACTTTCCGCACCTTGCTGCGGCGTGAGGGACAATAGAAGATGGGAATATCAACTTCCGCAACCGCGCGGTTTCCCATCACGTTGGTATTGAAATTCCATTTATTGTAAGTATTCGCCTGATCGACAAACGGGAGCAACTGGAGCATCCAGCTGGTTCCATGCGTCCCCACGCCACTGGTACTTCCTGCTTCCATCCACTCACGCCAGCGAATCGTGCTTCCACTCCCTCCATTGGTCAGGGTTGCGATCGAGCCGGGAGGAAAGACCCCATGTGTTTCATGATAGTTGTGCAGTCCCAGTCCGATCTGCTTCAGATTGTTTTTGCAGGTACTCCGCCGGGCAGCTTCACGAGCCGACTGCACCGCCGGTAACAATAAGGCGATTAAGATCGCAATAATCGCGATGACAACCAGTAACTCAATCAGGGTAAAACCCGCTTTCTGTCGATGACCTGTGTTCTGTTTCATAAAACTCTCCCGCACGAAAATAAAAAGAAGAAAAAGGAAACCTAAAGGGTGCCTCGTAACGTCCAGGCCTCAGAAGTGATGAAACCGGACAGGATCAGGAGTGTCTTGAGAGATCGACTGGAAACGACTGTGATGAGGGAAGTGTTTGAAACAGTCAGTAATCGTGACCCGACAGAGACACTGCTTGAAATGAGACATTCTGCCAACCAAACCTTGTTCACTTATTTAAACAATCAGTTTTGATTTGTCAAAATAATTCACCTAAAAGACGGAAGCAATTAATACCAATAGACTTAGTTAGTTTTAATAACTGAAGAATTAGAGCGTTTCACCTCAATACCAATACTGAACACGTTATAAACCTTTGGATACGCAATTCTGGAATCACATAAGGGTTGTGTGATTTTTTGATTAAACCTAATTGAACACATCCAGCCATTTGAACAGTGCCAAGTAGGACGACAAAGAATTTTCTGATTTTTATCCTGGCAGTTTTTCACACCGGCCCCAGACGATTTCTTAAATGTCCAAATCAGCTGCAGGTCTGTTTCTGGCGTGATTCCCTGACGCTTCCTCTCTTCTTCACATGTCAATCTGCTGCGCGAGATATAATCGGAACGTTGATCATTCATCGATCAACAATTAAAGTGAGTGTAGACTCCCGGCTGATTTCGTGGTCTGGAGTTTTGAACCTCAATTGCCGCTGCCCGAAAAGGAAAGCCTTATCATGCTGACGCGTATTCTCTCTGCTGTAACCGCCCTGCTTATTTTTGGATTGTCTAATAGTTTTGCGGAAGACTGGCCCCAATGGCTTGGTCCGGACCGTTCCAGCGAATGGGAGGCGAGTGGGATTGTCGATGTCTTTCCGGAATCCGGCCTGCAGGTGGAATGGCGTACCCCCATTGGTTTGGGCTACAGTGGACCTGCCGTGGTGAATGACAAAGTCTATGTTATGGACTATCTGAAAAAGTCCGGGAAAGTTGAGAATAACCCGGGAGGTGCTTCCAGTCTGCAAGGCGAAGAACGCGTCCTCTGCCTGTCGGCTGAAACGGGAAAAGTCCTCTGGGAATACAAATACAACCGTCCTTACGATATTTCCTATCCCGCTGGTCCACGCTGCACGCCCACGGTCGCAGATGGCAAGGTCTATTCACTGGGAGCAGAAGGAAACCTGACCTGCCTGGATGCTGAAACCGGCAAACTCATCTGGAAAAAAGATTTCCAGGCAGACTACCAGGCCAAAACCCCCTTCTGGGGCCACTCAGCCAGCCCGCTGGTCGATGGCGATACGTTATACTGCCTGGTCGGCGGCAAAGACTCCCTCGCCGTCGCCTTCAACAAAGACACCGGCGAAGAACTCTGGCGCGCACTCGATAATGCAGAAACAGGGTATTGCCCTCCAACTATGATTACTCACAACGGCACGAAACAGTTGCTGATCTGGCATCCGGGGTCATTAAACTCATTGAATCCAGAAAATGGCCAAGTCTACTGGTCACTCCCCCTCAAACCGGGTTTCGGGATGTCGGTCACGGTGCCTCGCCAGCAGGGAGACTATCTGTACGTCTCTGCGATCGGCGACGAAGCTGCCTGGATCAAACTTTCGGGTGACTCCAAACCTGCTGCCGAAGTTGTCTGGAAAGGCAAACCCAGGTCCGCCCTGTTCTGCTGTAACAGTACCCCCTACATCGAAGGCGATACGATCTATGGCAGTGACATTCAGTCGGGTGATTTTGTCGCTGTCAATTTGAAAGACGGCAGTCGACGCTGGTCAACGAAAGAAGTCACCAATGCAGGCCGCCGCGATCGCCATGCGACCGCCTTTATCGTAAAGCACGATGAGCATTTTTTTCTGTTCACGGAAAAAGGAGATCTGATACTCGCTGACCTCACTCCAGAGGGATATAAAGAAATCAGCCGCTTCCATGTCCTGGAACCAACGAACGAAGCATTCGGCCGTCCCGTTGTCTGGAGCCATCCCGCGTTTGCCAACCAGTCTCTGTTCGCTCGTAACGACAAGGAACTGGTGCGCGTGAATCTCAAGAAATAAACCCTGAAATAATGTTGTCTGCCTCTGGTCACAAAGTCAAAGTGACCAGAGGCATTTCGTTTTTTCATTCTGCAGAGTTCAGATTCCGTCACAGGCAGATCGAAAGCGGACAGGCAGCAAGCCTGCTTATTTCGATGCTTCGGCAGGCGCATTCCAGACCGTCACCCCCAGGTGATATCCCGTGTGTTGAGGTGATTTGCTGGAATACCAGGCGGTCACGATTTCCCCGTTTTCCTTCTGGATGCTGGAGGGATAACCACAGTCTCCGCCGTCGGATGTGTGGGAAATACGGATCGGTTCACTCCAGGTTTGCCCCTCATCGCTGCTGAGCTTCGCACTCACGCCCCGTCGCCCGTTGACGCGGATGCCATAACTGAGCAATAAACGTCCGTCTTTCAGCCGCGTCAGATGTCCGTTAATCTCATTGCGGCCGGTCACCGGTTGAGGTGCCTGCCAGGTGACGCCATTATCAGTGCTGCGAATCAGTTCCATCTTGTCGATACGGGCAGCTGCCAGCCAGTTTTTGCCACCCAGATAAAACAGGTCGGTTTCATTGTGAGAGGGACCGATCACAGAAACCACGCTCCAGGTCCGGCCGTCATTCTCACTTTGTAAATGAGATGATTTCCAGCCTTTCGTTTTGGTAGACTGGCTGGGATCTTTAAATTCGCCCTGGTAGCAGGAGACATGCAATGCGCCATCCTCGCCCACCCAGATGTCACCGAAAGGAATGTATTCCGACCAGCCCGCTTCTGCTGCCGGGAAGTCTTCCGATTTCGTCCAGTTGCGTCCCCCATCGCTCGACCGCAGCACCCAGCTGCGCAGAATCGCATCCCGAAAGACTGTCTGCTTGGGACGCTCCGGCTGTTTGATATTGCTCCAGCCGGAGCAGAGTACAATCAGATCGCCATTCTTCGCCAGTCCCGTCGCATGATTCATACGCACCGTATTCGGCTCATGCTCTGTGACAGTGCTGCGCTTCTCCCATTTGATTCCATCCGGGCTGGCCCAGCAGTCAATGTCTCCCTCCTGCTGTCCGTGGCTGGGTTGATTGTGAAACACTGCGATAATCGTTCCGTCTGGCAGCAGCGTCAGATTCGGCCAGGCACAGACGTTTTCCACAGCGACCACCTGTTTGAGAACATGCGGTTCTTCTGCAGAAAGTCCAGTAATAAATAAGGCAGACAGAGCCAGAGTGAGAATTCTTGATAAGATTTTGTGCATGAGATCCGCTCTTCCCTCAATTAGAGTTTTTAAACTAATTTCAATCACTGATTGAATTACAGATCTCCTGCATTTGAAGAATGACGGGATGATCTTCCGAGAGACTTTCTGCATCATGGATAGCATGAAACCCCCCAATGAGTTTCTGCTTCACCTCGGAATGGGAAGCGTCTATTTCCAATAAGTCACTTACGTTCTGAACAAGCAGTTCACGCAACCAGGGTCGGATTTCCGAATCGATTGAATCCAAGGTGAGTTCTTTCAGCTTCGTCAGACTAATACGTGCACCAGAATCCATAATAGCCTTTCCGGAATCAGATCACATTACTTAATAATCCATTTTCAGCGTAATACCGGCAACCGGTCTTTCAGTTTCTCGAACAGTGTGGTCTCCCTGTCTGCCTCTACCGGTTCAGTGGCCGTTGCACGGAGCGGGCACTGGCGGCACATCACCAGGATATAAGCCGAGGGAATATAATAGAGTGCCAAGAGCGTGGCTCCGCCGACACCCCCGGCAATGGTAATTGCCAGGGGAGGCCAGAACCCGCCTCCGGCTATCACCAGCGGTGCAAAGCCAGCCACCGTTGTCAGAGAAGTCGCGACCACATGCCGCGTCGATCGCAAAACGACATCGCGAACGACAACACGATTTCCCTTGCGTGCTTCGGGGTTGGCACGCAGTTCTGCCAGCACGACGATGGCATCGTTAATCGCGACCCCCGCCAGACCCATCGATCCGACAATCGCCATGAAACCAAAGGGAAAACCAAACAGCCACAGCATCCCCAGCCCCAGTCCAATCGAAAGAATGCCGACAGTCCCCACCAGCGCCGCCACGCGAAACGAAGCGAAAGACAATACCAGCGTCGCCACCATCAGGACCATCAACACGCCGACATTCGCCAGCAGGTTACCGACGGCGTCATCCCGTTTGGAGGCTTCTCCGCCCCACTCCAGGCGATATCCGGGCGGAAGTTCAAAGCCCGCCTGTTTCAGTTTTGCCTGGAATTCCGCCAGTGCCTCCGCGGGCAGGACGCCTGCTTTGAGATAAGCCTGCACTTCATTCATCCGCTCCCCATTGAAATGAGAAATGGCGGCCACTTCCGATGACATTTTCACTTCGGCAATCGCCGTCAAGGGGACAAACTGTGGCTGCCCGTCAGCGGTCTTTATACTGGAGATCAGCTGCAGAGAAGCAATCTCATTAATGGAACCTCGCCGCGCCTGGGGCACGCGAATGCGTACAGGCAGTTCTTCCGTCTCTTCAAGAATACTTCCCCCCAGCGAACCTTCCAGGGCCGCGTTTAACTGATGGGAGATTTCCGCATGATCCAGTCCCGCGAGTCGCGCCTGTTCTTCGTCGATCTTCAGTGTCAGTTTGGGGAGCGGATCTGCGAGTTCTGCTTTGTGATGTAATACGTTTGTGGTTTGACTTAAAATTGTCCGCAGTTCATCACCACTCTCGCTGAGCTGATGCAGGTCGGGTCCGAACAGGCGGACTTCAATCGGCGCATCGAAGGGAGGCCCCTGCTCCAGCTGACGCACCAGCACGCGCGAATGGGGTACTTTTTGATCCAGTTGCCGCTGCAGTTCATGAATCAGGGCTTCGCCCCCCTCGGCTGTATTGAGCTGCACGAGTGCCTGGGCATAGTTGGAAGCATTTTCCCGTTTGGCGACAATGTTGTAATAAAACTGGGGGGCACTTTCTCCCAGAAACCATTCAATCCCCTTGACCTGGGGATGTTCCATTACCACCTGCCGAATCGTTTCGATGGTCTGCCGTGTCTCTGCCAGGGAAGCATGCGCATTCAGTTCCAGTTCGATATTCACCTGGTCGCGGTCGGCTGGCGGGAAAAACTGCTCGGGTAGAGAACCGACGACAATAAACCCGCAGATCGGCAGCAGGCATCCCAGCGCCATCCCCAGTACCGGACGTGCAAACAGAAAATCCAGCGACTTCTGATACCAGTCGCGCAGTCCAGCATGACTGAATCCCACCTGCCACCAGTGGGCGTGTTCCTGATCGGGATTCGCATCCGCGAACAGTGCCGCAATGGCGGGGATCACCGTCATTGCCAGGAAAAAAGAACTGCAGATCGCCAGAATCACACTGATAGCGATCGAACCGACAAACTCACCCGCCGGTCCCGGCATCAATGCAATCGGCGCGAATGCGAATACCGTAGTGAGTGTCGAACCCAATAAAGGAACCGCGAGGTGCCTGACCGTAGAAATGACCGCATCATCGGATGCCATCCCCGTATTCAATTTGGCGCGTACTTCGTCGACGACGACAATCGCATTATCGATCAGTAATCCCAGCGCGATAATCAATCCGGTGACTGACATCTGGTGAATGGGGATCTCCATGAAACGCAGTCCTGCCAGCACCATGAACGCCGATAAAGGCAAGGCGGTTCCCACGACCAGCGCATTCCGCCAGCCCATCATGAACACAATCACCGCGATTACTGCCAGTCCGCCCAGCACCAGGTTCCAGACGAGTCCACTGAGGCGGGCCTCGACATAACGGTTCTGATCGAACAGCGTCTGCACACTGACATCGTCTGCCAGATTCTGTTCGAACTCATCCAGCGCTGCTTTCGCCGCCTGACTCCAGTGATCGATCCGCACACTGTCACGCACAAACATCCCCAGTGTGACTGCCGGCTTGCCGTCTGCAATTACGAGGCTGCTCAGCGGCAAGGCCACCCCCTTGTGGATGGTCGCGATGTCCCCCAGCTGCACGGAATGGCCTTCTGAACCGAACTGGACCGGCGTGTTCGCTATTCGCGACAGGGAATCCAGTTCGGAATCGACGTCGATCAGCAGATCGCTTTTGGTCCCCCGCAACTGGCCGGCGGTTAACTTGGCATCAGAGGATTCCACCTGCGCCGCAATTTCTTTGACACTTAAGCCCAGCGCTGCGATTTTATCAGGCTGGATTTCAACCACAATCTCTTCATCCGGATCTCCGAATGTATCAATGTCTTCCGTCCCGGAAATGGCCCGCAGGCGGTCTTCCAGCTGCTTGGCTGAGCGACGCAGTACGGCATAGTTCACGTCGTTGGGATTGTCCCACACCAGCGCCACGATCAACGCATAGGCTTTGACTTCCAGCTCTTCAAAATCGGGTTCTTTCGCACCCGCGGGAAATTCAACCCGGGCATCATCGATTTTATCCCGGATTCGCGACCAGACTTCATCGACTTCATAAACATCATCGCGAAGTTCAATCGTCATGGACGACATCCCGCTGCGGGAAATGGTCCGCAGCTCCTTGATCTCATCAATCTCCCGCAGTTCCTCTTCCAGCTTTTCGGAGACGAGAGATTCCACGCGCGTTGCATCGGCTCCCGGAAAGCGGGTATTCACCCGCGCCACCCGTTGTGTCAGCACGGGATCTTCCATGCGGGGCAGCACGTAATAACTGGAGAGACCGGCAACGGTAATCAGCGCCATCATCAAAATGAGTAACCGCCGATTTCGATAAAATAATCCTTCCAGCATGATTTGATTCCCCATTGATTTCTGAAAGGTCTGTTTTTGTCCGATCAACGCTGCGCGACTGCTTACCGTATCACTGTTATCTGAGATTAACGCCGGTCTTTAATGACCACCCGCTGATTGCCCGTTAATTTGTGAATTCCATCGACCACAATCTGGTCGCCGGTTTTCACTGTGCCTCGGACCAGGACACGGTTCTCCTCAGTATGTAATACCTCCAGCTGTCGTTTCTCAAGGATTTTTTCTCCCGCCTCTTTACCTGCGATCACCGCGTAGGCAGACCAGAGTCCCCGTTCCCCCCGCGCCAGCGAACTGAGGGGCAGCCAGAATCCCTGCATTTCAACAGGTTCAGATATTTCAATGCGAATGACCTGACCCGGCACAAGCTGTTTCGCCGCCTTCCCGTTGAGTGCCAACACAACTTCCCGTGTCCGCGTCACCGGATCCAGTTCGGGCAGGATGGCCTTCAAAGTGGACTGATAATTGATTCCGTTCAGCCTGACCTCCTGCTGGCTGCCATGCTTGAGATTGACTGCCATATCCACGGGCACCCCAATGTGCGCTTCGAGCTGCTGATCTTCGACCAGGCGGAACAACGGGGCATTGGGAGAGATGACCGTGCCTTCGTCGGCATAACGTTTGGAAATGCGACCGCTGAAAGGAGCTTTGAGAACGGTATCATCCAGATCGACCTGGTTGTCTTCCAGCGAGGCATCCAGATTGGCCACGACTGCTTTCTGGGCTGCGATCTGTTCTTTGCGAGTGCCTTCCTGCAGCTCAGACAGCCGACTCCGCGCGGCATCGAGCTGCGCCTGCTGCTGTTCCACATCGTACTGGGAGGCTTCAAAATCAGAACTGGTGATCGCATTCCGTTTCAGCAACTGCTCGCTCCGGGCGTGATCGGCCTGCAGGTTTTTCAAGCGGGCATTTAACTGCCTGACCTCTGCCTCCGCGACAGCAATTGTCTGCTTACGTGGTCCGGCGATCAGTTCTTCAAGCTTTGCCTGGGCTGTGGCTCGTTCGGCCTGCAGCTTTAAGCGAATGACTTCCAGATGCCGCGTATTCAAGCGGGCCAATACCTTTCCTGCCGGAACCGAGTCCCCTTCATCCACGACGATTTCCACCAGCTTACCATCACGCTCGAATGCCAGTTCACTCACGCGTGCTGCGGAAACCTTTCCGGTATAAGTGCGTGTGCGGGCAAATGAATCGACGGGTTGCAGTTCAATCACATTCACGGGTACGCCTGATGATTTCGAATCATCGACGGGAATTTCTGTCGAGAAAGCGGTGGGTGAATTGCCCCTGAACATGCTGACCAGAACCGCCAGCAACAGTGCTGCCACAGCCAGCGCGAAATGCTTACCATACTGTGTTAATTTTTGACGAAACGTCAACTTGTTTTCAAAAAAAAGCGATTCAGACCGTGCTCTGCTGAAGTTCATTTCCAAACACCTCCCGGGTGACACGGTCATAAACCGCATCGTAGTCGACTTCGGTACTCAGTGGCTGCCACTGAATTCCGTCCAGAAAACGATTAAAGTTACGGCGAAGCATTTCATAAGGTTCCGAAATGCCCAGTTCGCTGAGTGAGTTGCTGGTGGTAATGATCGAATATCCGCCCACGGAAAGAGACCAGAGCCCGAACACGATTTCTTCGGGTGTGGCTGAATCTCCCAGGTGCACATCACCGCGAGCGATGCCATCACGGACAATGCCCCCCACGATGCCGATGCAGCGGTGTTCGTAATTTGACATCAGTTTGCGGCGTTCTTCTGATGTTTTATCCCAGATCGAATCCAGGCGAATCGTCTGCTCGACGCAGAAATGGTCGGGATAGGTTTTCACAAACAGTTCCGCAGCAGCGCCGATGGCAGCGATCCGTTCGCGGGAAGTTCCCTGAAACAGAGAGGCTTTCTGAAACATCGCCAGCCGCTTTTCCAGCGTCTGTATCGCCAGCGTGATGATGATCTCTTCTTTACAGGAGAAATGGTTATAAATCGTCCCTTTGGAATATTCCAGCAGACTGGTGAGCCGGTCCATATTCAGACCGTTATAGCCGCCCTCGATAAACATCGGGCGCGCACATTCCAGGATTTTCGCTTCGCGTTCCTGGATTTCTCGTTGTTTGCGATCTCGGGTACTCATAACAACTCCATTTTGACGTATCGTCATTTTTTGTCAAGACATTTATGCGATTTGCTGCGGGAAATCCCCATGTCAGTCAACAGCCCCTGAAACCTGCCCGCAAGCAGACACCTTTTCTCACCCCATTCCATTACTCTGAAACACCTTACAGCTTCCACAGACACTAGAAAGGCCAGACGCTGCGAGGACAGGGTTCCAGAGATTATGTGTTGAAATCAGAATTTCAGGGGAACGTTGCGTCAACTTCCGGTGGGGAGCATCCCGGGTCTTCTCAAAGGAGTTTCAGACCTGTTCTTCCCGCTGCTTCTGATACTCCTTGAGCTTGCGATACAGGGTTCGTTCCCCGATGCCCAGCATTTTGGCAGCTTCTTCCCGTTTGCCGTCTGCCAGATCGAGGGCCCGCTCGATGTAGTAGCGTTCGACTTCACTAAACGGGCGCCCGATCAGAAAATCAGCGCCTGATCGATCAGAAGTATAACTGCTGTCCCCATCCGGTCCTGACACAGGCACGATTTCTTCGGGCAGGTCGTCCAGGTCCAGGATGCCATCGGTATCCAGCACCAGCATCCGCTCGGCGGCATTTTTGAGCTGGCGAATATTACCAGGCCAGTCATACGACATCAGCGCGCGACGTGCGGCCCGTGAGACGCCATCGTAGGGTTTATGATACTGCGACGACAGTTCTTTAAGAAAATGATCTGTCAGCAGTGGAATATCGCCGCGGCGTTCGCGCAGGGGAGGCAACTCGATTTTGACAACCGAGAGTCGGTAATACAGGTCCTGCCGAAACGTCCCGTTCTTGACCATCTCCAGCAGATCTGCATTGGTCGCTGCTACCAGCCTGACATTCAGGCTGATCTCTTCGTTATTTCCCAGGCGGGCAATCTTGCGATCTTCCAGCACGCGGAGCAGTTTAATCTGCGTCTGCATCGGCATCTCGCCGACCTCGTCCAGAAACAGGGTGCCTCCGTTGGCGTGTTCAAACTTCCCGATTCGTTTGCCCACGGCTCCGGTAAATGCCCCCTGCTCATGACCAAACAGTTCGCTTTCCAGAATACTGTCCGGCAGCGCGGAGATATTCAGGGGCACAAACGGCTTACTCTTGCGTTCGCTGTTCTGATGAATCGCGCGGGCGACCAGTTCTTTCCCCGTGCCACTCTCGCCTTCAATCAAGACGGTACTGTTGGTCGAAGCCACATTTTTCAGTTTGTCGACGATCTGATGCAGCTGCGGTGTGTTACCGATGACACCTTCAAAGCCGAATTTTTCATCCAGTCGCCGATGCAGTTCCGCATTCCGCCGCATGAGACGGACCCGCGTGGAGGCTTTCTCTACCGCGTTACGCAGCTCATTGATGTCCAGCGGCTTGGTCAGATAGGTATATGCGCCGAGTTGCATGGCGGTGACGGCGGAATTGATGGATCCATGCCCGGTCAGCACGATGACCTCTGCATCCGGCAGTTCGTCTTTTGCCGTCCGCAGGATTGCCAGCCCGTCCACGCCATCCATGCGGAGATCCGTAATCACGATATCCGCGGTTTCGCTTTCAATCAGCTTGGCCCCCTGTTCGCCGGAAGTGGCGATTTTGCAGTCGCAGCCCACCCGTTCCAGGCTTTCTGCGACAGCCTGCGCGTGGGCTTCGTCGTCATCAATAATTAATACGCGAATGACGATCGATTCCAGATCGGTTTCCGTGGCGTCTTTCGAGCTCATTGAGCGGACTCTCTACCTTTCCAGATGGGATGGGAAAATACTGTTTCCCGCTGAAAACTTTGGTTGAACATAACGGATGCAGCTGGAACAACCCTGTGCCTGCCCCGCCCACTCCCATCATATTCAAGTCGGAAAAACAATGAAATTCCCGGGCGTGATCTATCTTCAGCAAACGGGAAATGAAATCGTGAATCGTGTTCCTCTGCCTGGTTCGCTGTCACATTCGATTTTTCCATGATGGGCATCGATAATCTTTTTGACCGTCGGCAGTCCCAGGCCACTCCCTCCCGGTTTTGTGGAAAAGAAGGTTTCAAAAATTCGTGATTTCACTTTTTCATCAATGCCTTTTCCATTGTCGATGATGTCGAGGTACACCGTTCCGTCTTTATGTGATGTCTGCAGTTCAATCAATCCCCCATCAGGCATGGCCTGAATCACATTCAACGCCAGGTTCATCAGCACCTGTCGGAACAGTGCCTGGTCGATCTGGACCGGTGGTAAATCCGCATCAAAATGCGGACTGATTTCGATCGACGCTTCCCGGGCCTGAGGTCTGAAAAAATCGATGAAGTCACTCACCAGATCATTCAGGTTGGCAGAGCTCAGCGCCAGTTTTCCCACTCGGGCAAACTGCAGGAAGGCATCGAGGATATCCTGCAGATGCTTACATTCCTTCTGGACACTTTCCACTTTCTTCAGCATCCGATGCTTGGCGGGAACATCCAGTGTTTCCAGATCTTCGGTGAGCAGTTCCAGATTCATGCTCATTGTCGAAAGCGGGTTTTTGATTTCATGAGCCAGCCCTCCCGCCAACGTCGCGATTTCTGAATATTGCGCCTCAAACTTTTCACGTTCTTCAGAGCTCAAGGGGCTCTCATTAATAGCTGATGATCTTGTCATAAAACTATCCAGCTCGTCCAGGAAAAGAGGTTTCCGGCAGACCGCCGCCGAAACCGCATCTACAAAAATAAAACGATGAAGTCATCTCACGGCGAGCTCCTTCATCGTTTTTTATTTTCTCAGATTAAAGAGAATCTTCTCTTACTCTTCTTCTGCTTCGGTATCAACATCTCCGTTGCTTTCACCGGCGGCCTGTTCAGCCAGTACCGCTTTACGGGATAATTTGACACGATTCTGATCATCAACGGCGATCACTTTTACCTGCAGACGGTCACCCATCTTGCAGATATCGCTGACCGATTTGACGAATCCGTCAGACAACTCGCTGATATGACACAAACCGTCTTTGCCGGGAGCAATCTCGATGAAAGCACCAAATTCTTTGATCGAACTGACCACACCATCGTAGATGCGACCAACGCGAATTTCTTCTGTCAACGCTTCGATGTGAGCCATGGCTTTTTCGACGATCGAGACATTTCCGCCGGAAACAGTAACGGTACCATCATCCTGAATATCGATGGTGGCGCCGGTGTCTTCCTGAATCGCTCGGATGGTCTTTCCACCAGGTCCGATCAGCAGGCCGATTTTCTCGGGATTGATCTTGGTCTGATGCAGACGGGGAGCATATGCAGAAATCTCTGCACGAGGACGACGAATCGCAGTCAGCATGGTTCGCAGCAGTTCCAGACGGGCCTTTTTGGCCTGTTCCAGAGTCGCGCGAATGACTTCTTCGTTGATGCCCTCATTCTTGAGGTCCAGCTGAATCCCGGTGATCCCTTTCTGTGTCCCGGCTACCTTGAAGTCCATGTCACAGAAATGGTCTTCGTCGCCGATAATGTCAGTCAGAATCTTATATTCTTTCCCTTTGGTCACCAGACCGATGGAAATCCCGGCAACCGGCTGTCGCAGCGGCACACCGGCATCCATCAGAGCCAGGGTGGCTGAGCAGACCGAAGCCATGGAGCTACTGCCGTTTGATTCCAGAATGTCGGAAATCACGCGGATTGTGTAAGGGAAATCTTCTTCACTGGGCAGGACTGGTAAAACAGAACGTTCTGCCAGACAACCGTGGCCGATTTCGCGACGTCCCGGTCCCCGGATCGGTCGGCATTCACCAACTGAAAACGAGGGGAAGTAGTAATGCAGCATGAATCGCTGTAATTCTTCTTCGAACAGACCGTCGACCCGTTGCTTATCGCGAGAGGTTCCCAGTGTGACGGTGGCCATGGACTGTGTTTCACCACGGGTAAAGACGGCTGAACCGTGGACTCGTGGCAGAGCACCTGTTTCGCAGAACACATCCCGCAGCACATCGGTCGCACGTCCATCCAGTCGACGACCAGTGATCGCCATTTCGCGGACGGCTTTTGCTTCCAGATCGTGGAATGCTTCTTTGAATTCACCCAGTGTGGCACCGTCTTCCGTGGTGTCGGCACCTTCCGGGAAGAATTTGGCGATCAGCTCTTCTTCGATCGCTTTAGCACCCTCGCGGCGTTCTGCTTTCACAGTACTCTGCATGGCTGAACTCAGTTTCTGGAAGATGGCATCATCCAGTTTGGCAACAAACGGATTTTCCGGAGGGGCTTCGTACTTGAAGGGCTCGATCCCTGCTTTTTCCCGCAGTTCCAGCTGTAATTTGCAGATTTTTGCCAGTTCACTATGTGCGAACATGATGGCAGCTGCCATTTCGTCTTCCGGAATCTGGTTTCCGAAACCTTCGATCATCAGCACCGATTCGACGGTTCCGGCAACAATCAGATCCAGATCGCCTTCGGCAATCTGTTCATGAGTCGGGAAGACAATTAACTCACCATCAATGCGACCAATGCGGACGGCACCGATTGGTCCCTGGAAAGGAACCGGTGAGAGACACAGTGCCGCTGAGGCACCGTTGATTGACAGCACATCCGGTTCGTTGACGCCGTCACAGGACATGACGTTAGTCTGGATCTGCAGTTCGTCATGAAACCCCTTGGGGAACAGCGGACGGATAGGACGGTCGGTTAAACGAGCCGTCAGAATTTCTTTGGTCGTAGGCCGACCTTCGCGTTTCAAGAACCCACCAGGGAATTTACCAGCTGCTGCTGCCCGTTCCCGATAATCAACCGTCAGTGGGAAAAAATCAATTCCGGGTCTTCCCGGACCTGTTGCCGCTGCAACAAAAACTACTGTTTCACCATACTGAACCAGAACAGAACCGGCTGCCTGTTTCGCCAACTGACCAGTTGTAAGACTAAGTTTCTGTCCGCCAACCTCACATTCAACAACTACTTTCACAATATTATCCTAATTCTTTTCCGACAAACCGACACAGAGCAGCAAACACCGAAACTATTTTCGGATGTTTAACTTCTCCAGAATTTCCCTATAGCTTTCTGCACTTTTCTTATGCAAATAATCCAGCAGACTGCGGCGACGGCTTACCATCTGCAGCAAACCTCTACGACTGGCGTGATCTTTCACGTTCGATCGTAAATGCTCTGTTAAATTAACAATCCGTTCCGTAAGTACAGCAATCTGCACTTCAGCAGATCCGGTATCCCCTGTTTTGGACTGATATTCTTGAATCAATTCTGCTCTTCGTTCCTGCGTGACTGACATTCTTCTAACCTAAACCTTTAAAACAAACCACTTGACAAACAGAGAAGATCGGGGAAAACCCAATGCAAAGACAGCCACTACGTCCGTGTCTTGACTTCATCTGAGACTGGTAATGGCAAGAGAAAACAAAGCTATTACGCTAGCTTTCAGGGTATTTAAGTTACTTAATGTAGCAATTTGAATAGATTATTCAATGGATACGCCACCTCGATTACAAAAACCGGGCTGAATAGAATCAGACCGCATTCTTTTTCCGTAATCTTTCCCCACTTAAACAGGGGAACACCCGCTGCCAGCAAACGCCATATTCTCATAAACCACTTTATATCAAGAGCTTACCTCTCGCACAATCACTTCATTGCCCTGAATTTGCGAGACCACGACCGGCGCTCCCACCTGGATATAAGGGCCCTCGCTGATGACATCCACCCAGACTCCTTCAATTTCTACCCGTCCCGCAGGGCGTAAAACAGAGCGTGTGACTCCTTCCATACCGACCTCCAGATGCAGCCCCTTGACTTTTAACGTCCCTTTTCCGGGAATCAGTTCCGGATCCAGTTGGATCTCATGCGTCGCGGGTTTCTGATATTCGCCCGGCGGGGCCAGCACGATGGAACTCATCAGCTTTGATTCAGGTAAAAATCGATTCAACACGATTGCGAGAACGATCACCGTAACCAGTGAGGCGCTCATGGTCGCGATAGTACTGGACATCGTGGCAAAATCAGATTCGGGGCGCAGCGTATTAAAATCACCAAATGTCTGGCTGGCCAGAATGATCGACGTCACCATCAGCAGGCCCCCGGAAACACCGAAGATACCGAACCCGGGAATAACAAAGATTTCCAGCAGAATACAGATCAGGCCGATCGAAAAGAGTACCACTTCCAGATACCCGGCCGTCCCCCCCAGAAAGCGACTCCAGAAGAACAACCCGAAACAGACCGCCGACAAGATCCCGAACAGCCCCGTCAAAGTATATAGCTCCAGGTAAACAAAGATCGCGCCCAGCAGGAACAGTAAAAACGTCACGAGCTGGGAATTCAGAACATAAACCAGCGTATCAACCCAGGTTCGTCCTACCGCTTTGAGTGTGACATCAGCGGGAATTCCCAGACGCTGCTTGAGTTCATCCATATCCCGAACCGCAGGTTCAGCGATTTTCAATTCATGCGCCCGGACACCATTGACCGTTAACAGATTTGCTTTCCGCGATTCAGGCACAGCAGGGCCCTGGATCCATTCGCCATTGGACAGGTGAATTTCTTCTTCACTCATATACCAGAGCTGTCCCGTTTTACTGTTTGTCACTTCATACACAATCAGATCTTTATCAGACATCGCTTCACAGATGGCAGCAGGTCGCCCTTTTTTCTCTGCGAGATCCTTCAAGGTCACGCGCAGTGAACTTAGAATTTTTTCAGGAACGTGCTCAAACTGGCCATCTTCATTCATTTCAATGGGTCCGGCGTCTCCGATCTGTGCCCCTGGTCGGAGAAAAATTTCGTCACAGCCCAGCGCGATAATCGCGGCACTGCTCATGGCGTGATCGGGGACATAAGCCACCGTTCTGACCTGCCTCGAGTCCAGGTCAGCAATCATATTTGCCAGATTGGTGCCCGACATCAGGTAGCCTCCGCCTGAATCGATCTCAAAAATCAGCATATTCGCCCCGGAATTGACGGCCCGATTGATCTGTCGTTCGAGGAACGCCTCCAAGAGAGGCTCAATCATGCCATCAACTTTAATCAGCATGACTTTGGGGGCGTCTCCCAGGGTAGGATCATCGCGTAATTTCTCGCGGGGAATTCCATATAATTCAGCCAGTTCGCCGCGTGTGGGAGCCAGTTGCTGGACCAGTACATCCAGGGCACGGGCCTTGCTGCCGGAAAAGACCCCCAGCGAGCCAGCTTCCTTGATCGTTTCGACGTCGGTTATGACGGCCCTGTTCTCCTGCAGGCGTTTCAATTCATCCGGCGTCACAATGCGAGATAGAATCTGCCTGTTTTCTCCTTCGCCCTGCTGGATTTTCACCTTGAGCACTGCCTGTTGCGGGTCCATCATGCCCAGCACCAGGGCACGACTCAGCTTGGCATTATGGCGTTTTTCGACGATCGACAGTACAAATTCGCGTTCATCCTGATCCAGGGCTTTGCCATAGCCGATGTCGCCCAGTTCCGCATCCGGATGCATCACGATTTCATCGCAGGCCAGCGCCAGGACGACATTATTCCCGATCACGGTCTCCGGGATCCAGGCAATGGTCTTCAGATCGGAGAGCTGGGCGGAAGCCAGAAACTTGGCCAGCCCCTGCACCTGATGAAACGGGCTGGAACCGGGGGAAATCTGCAGAACCAGATAGCCTGTCTGCCCTGTCTTAGCTGCTTCATTCTGTAATGCTAAAGCCGCATTGGTGACTCGCCCGTAAGTCACTTCACCCACCGGGCTTTCGATAGTCATGAACAAGGCCGGTTTTGAGGGGGGCGCATCCGCGTCTGCTTTTTTCTTTGCGTCGGCAGGCTGCTGCTTCGGTTTGTCTGGCGCAGCCGGGTCGGCCCGCAGAGTCGAACTTCCATTGAACACCAGAAGTCCCAGAATAAAAGCCAGTAGCATCTGGTTGATATGTTTCATCGTGTGACTTTCACTGTTTTCAATTATGAGACAGGCAATGCCTGTGATTCTTAAGCGGTTATACCAGTGTGGAAACCGGAACGGTTTCCTTATCCATTATTATTGTATCATAGCCAGATACTGATCATCGGTTGTACTCTTTTTAACGAGATTTTACACCCGACAGATCAATTCATTTCCGCAATTATTGACTGTGTCCCGTTTTACTACAGCATCTCCTGAAGACGCTCAGTCATACTGGACACAGTCTAAACTGAAAGATTTTCAGAGAAAACAGGTTAAATTATTGTGGTCAGCCTCTTACAATACAGGGGCAACTCTTACCGTCACTCCAAAGGGCAGACATGTCATTTTACGGCTATCACCCCATCATCGAAAAATGGTTTCGGAATCGTTTTCAGAACCCGACCGAACCGCAGCAGCAGGGCTGGCCTTGTATCAATCGGGGTGAGCACACCTTGATCTCGGCTCCGACGGGAAGTGGAAAAACGCTGACCGCCTTTCTCTCGGTGATTGACCGCCTGGTGAAACGCTCCCTGGCTGGTGACCTGGATGATGAGACAAGTGTTATCTATGTCTCACCATTGCGGGCCCTGTCCAACGACATGCACCGCAATCTGGAACAACCGCTGGAAGAAATCTCACAACTGCTGGAAGATGCCGGCGAGATCTTCACGCCGATTCGTATCGGCCTGCGCACGGGCGATACTCCTTCTTCCAAACGTGCCGCGCTCGTCAAACGGCCTCCTCATATATTAGTAACCACCCCCGAATCGCTGTACTTAATGTTGACCGGATCCAAAAGCCGGGAAACTCTGAAAACAGTGGAAACGGTGATCGTCGATGAAATTCATGCTCTTTTAAGAGACAAACGCGGCTCCCACTGGTCAATCACCCTCGAACGCCTGGAAGCCCTGGTGGATCACCCCCTGCAGCGCATTGGTCTGTCGGCGACACAGAAACCTCTTGATCGCGTCGCGCAATACCTGGTGGGAAATCGGCCTGAAATTGAAATTTCGGAAGCATCACCGCCTGAAGAACCATGCGAATATCCCGAGCAGTCCTGTCGGATCGTCAACATCGGGCACTCGCGCACGCTGGACGTTGCGATCCAGGTTCCTCCGTCGGAATTGAGCGCCATCTGCACTCACGAACAATGGGCCGAAGTGCTGGAACAGATTATCGAACTGATCAACTCGCATCACAGCACTTTGATCTTTGTCAATACCCGCCGCCTGGCAGAACGCATCACTCACCAGCTCACCGAACGGCTGGGAGAAGAAGTGGTCGGCAGCCATCATGGATCGTTATCTGCAAAAATCCGACACCGTACCGAACAGAAACTGAAAAGCGGCGAGCTCAAAGCGGTCATCGCGACCGCCTCTCTGGAACTGGGCATCGATGTCGGTTACATCGATCTGGTCGTCCAGATTGGTTCACCGCGGGGCATTGCCACGTTTCTGCAGCGCATCGGCCGCTCCGGGCATTCCCTGGGGCTGGTCCCCAAAGGACGGATCTTTGCACTCTCACGCGATGAACTCGTGGAAAGCATGGCCCTGGTCCGCTCCATCAAGCAGGGAATTCTGGATACGGTGCGTATGCCGGAAGCGCCCATTGACATCTTGGCACAGCAGATTACTGCAGAAGTGGCCTGCCAGGAATGGAACACCGATGACCTGTTCGAAAGCCTGACGCGTTCCTATTCGTATCGCAATCTCAAGCGGAAAGACTTTGACAGTACGCTCCAGTTTCTCAGTGAGGGCATCAGCAGCACTGCAGGCCGCAGCCGCGTGTACCTGCATCATGACCAGGTTCAGAACCGCATCCGCAGCCGCAAAAATGCCCGTCTGGTCTCCACCATGAACGGCGGCGCGATACCGGAAGTCGCTTCGTACCGCGTGGTCACCGAGGATGACCAGACCGTGGTCGGCTCTGTCGATGAAGAATTCGCCGTCGAAAGCATGGCCGGTGATATCTTTCTGCTGGGGAACACATCCTGGCAGGTACGCTACGTGCGCGGCGGCGATGTTACCGTCGTCGATGCCCATGGTGCGCCTCCCTCCATTCCGTTCTGGTTTGGCGAAGCCCCCGGTCGCTCGCTGGAACTGTCGACGGAAATCTCGCACTTGAGAGAAGAACTCGAACGCCGCATCGAAAATACCGAGCAGGCAATTCTCTGGCTCTCTCAGGAAACCAACACCGACGAGTGGGGCAGTAAACAGATCGTGGAATACGTTCAGGCACAGAAAGCCGCCCTGGGCGTCGTGCCTACGCAAAAACGGATCGTATTTGAACGCTTCTTTGATGAATCGGGGGGTATGCAACTGGTGATTCATGCTCCCTTCGGAGGGGACATCAATCGCGCGTGGGGTTACACCATGCGAAAACGGTTCTGTCGTTCCTACAACTTCGAACTGCAGGCCACAGCCGACGATAATGGCATTATTCTTTCACTGGGTCCGCAGCACAGCTTTCCGCTGGAAAGCCTGTTTTCCATGCTCAACACCCGGAATGTGCAGCAGCTCTCTGAACAGGCGATTCTGGATCACCCCATGTTCCACGTGCGTTGGCGCTGGAATGTGACGCGGGCACTGCTCGTCTCGCGCATGCAGAACGGTAAAAAAGTCCCGCCGCCACTACAGCGTTTTCGAGCCGAAGACTTACTCACCGCAGTCTTCCCACGACTGACGGGGTGCCCCGAAAACGAAATCGGCGAGATCGTCCGCCCCGATCATATCCTCGTTGATCAGACACTCACCGACTGCCTGAATGAGCAACTTGACATTGAGGGATTGAAAAATGTGTTGCTCGAGATTGAACAGGGCACGGTGAAACTCATTCCCCGCGATACCCGGGAACCTTCCCCCTTCTGTTATGAACTGCTTAATTCCAGTCCGTATACGTTTCTGGATGGCGGCGAAGCGCAGGAACGCCGCGCCCGCGCAGTGGCGACCAGGCATACGCTTTCCGTGGAAAGTGTCGAAGACCTGGGAAGACTCTCTCCGGAAGCCATCGCACAGGTCTGCCAGGAAGCGCAGCCCGTCGTTCGGAATGCTGATGAATTTCACGACGTTCTGCTGGGACGCATTCACCTTCCAATCCAAGAACATCCCGAATGGTCTGACTGGTATCAGGAACTGGAAGCAACGGGACGCGCCACGACACTGGTCCGCCCCGACACACCTGCCGCTCAAGTAACCGCTCTCAGCTGGGTAGCCACGGAACGACTGCCGGCTGCTTTGGCAGCCTTTCCGGACAGCAGTCATCATCCGTCTGTGAATGTTCCCGCCGGCGTGCAGCAGGAATGGGAATCGACGGAAGCCCGCACCGCGATCATCCGCGGACTGTTGGACAACAGTGGGCCGCAGACGGTGGCTGAAATGGCGTACCAGGCAGGAATGACAGAGCCGCAGACCGAAGCCGCTTTGATGGCCCTGGAAGGTGAAGGCATTGCCATGCAGGGCTATTTCCGCATCAAAGATCCCAACTGGGACCAGAGTCTGGAAGAGTCAGAGACAGTAGAAACAAAACTAGAGACATCCCCTGCTCCGCCGAAAGAATGGTGTCACCGTCGGCTGTTGTCCCGCATTCATCGACTGACACTGCAAGGCCTGCGAGCCCAGGTGCAACCTGTCGATGTCAGCGTTCTGATTCAATATCTGACCAGGCTGCATGGCCTGACGGGAGAAGAAAAACGGTCAGGCACCAATGGTCTGTTTGAAGTGCTCTCGATGCTGCAGGGCATCGATATCCCGGCGATCTGCTGGGAACGGGATATCCTGCCTGCCCGCCTGTCGAATTATCAGAGCAGTCAGCTGGACGAACTCTGCTTTACCGGCGAAGTCGGCTGGGGCCGCCTCTATCCTCCCCGCCGCACCGCCGAGCAGGGAAAACCGATGACCGGGATCACCCGCAATGCCCCGGTCTCATTCTTCCTGAGAGAAGATATTCCCTGGCTGACCTGTTTCAACCAGGTCTCTTCAAACCTGGAAGACAGCGAAGCAGAACACCATCTGAGCAGCCCCGCACAGGAAGTTCAGGAACTGTTAACGCGGCGGGGCGCCCTGTTTGCCGCTGACCTGATGGCGACGACACAAGCCCTGCCTTCCCAGATCGCCGATTCGCTGGGGGAACTCATCTCGCGCGGCCTGGTGACCTCAGACAGTTATTCAGGTATGCGACAGTTTACGGAAGATCGTTCCACAAAACAGAGACGTACTTCCCGCAAATCCAGAATCGGCCTGGTTCGTAAAAGATCGACTCCGAACAACACCGGACGCTGGTCGATCTGGAGACGTGAAGCCAGTGCGGAAGTGGAAGAACGGAGCCTGCAGTATTTTGAATATGTCGAACAGTGGGCCTGGCAGTTGATCAGGCGCTGGGGTGTTGTCTTTCGCGACCTGATGAGCAAAGAAGCTGGTGCACCGCGGTGGTTTGAACTGCTGCAGGTCTTTCGCCGACTAGAAGCGCGTGGCGAAATTCGAGGCGGACGTTTTGTGACCGGCGTGGCAGGTGAGCAGTTTGCCATGTCGGGCACAATTCAGGAACTACGCAAACTGCGCGATGCCCCCACCAGCGATGAGTTGACGATTCTTTCTGCCACAGACCCGTTGAACCTGACGGGGATCCTTACGAAAGACGCGCGCGTGCCTGCGACGCCCGCCAATCGTATTGCCTACTGGAACGGAAATCTAATTGCCTGGTCGAAAAACGAAGAATTGTTTCTGCTGACGAAGGTTTCCGAAAAACTCAAACGGGAACTGGTGCTGGGATTCGGACTTCCCATCCAGGATTTCAACAGGCAGCAGCTTAACACGAATGAGCAGTCAACAGCGTCTTCACTTGAGCCTCCTGCAGAGGACCAGTTCCTCCCCGCCGGTAACGAGACAAGCTCCACTGATAAAAAATCGCCGCGTCCTTCATTTCTGTGAAATCGGAGCATGCGGTGTTTCCTTTGATACTACTTCGGACCTAAGAATGTCAGACACGTTTTTCAGTATATTCAGAGCCCCGTTCCTCTCGTTGATGATCTTATTCTGTGTGACTGCGAATACTGGTCTTTTGCAGGCTGCTGCAGATGACACGGATTCGGCGGACGTCAAAACGCTGTTGAAAACGGCTTACGACCATCGACAGCATGGCCGCTATGAAGAGTCCCGTGAAGTTTATGACAAAGCAGCTGCACTGCTGGGAAAAACGTCTCCGCCGAATGCAGAGCAGAATCTGAAATTACAGCGGGGACTGATTGAACTGGATCGGCTGACGGGCAAGTCCCGTGCAGCCCTCCAGCGCGTGGAGGCCGCGATCAAACAGGCTCCCGAACGTCCCCTGCTGCATGAGATCGGCGCGCAGCTCTGTTATGAATCGGGAGATTACGAGCAGGCTCATCAGTATGTCAGCCGTGCTCTGGCATTGGACGCAGATCAACCACTGGCACACCTGATCCAGGCACATCTACTGACCGACGCCGGCAAGATTGACGAAGCCAACGAAGGTTATCGCTGGTTTGTCCGTTACTATAATCGGGCACAACCTGAAGATGCGGAAACCCTGCTGCTGATCGGCGAAGGCGCCACCCAGTACGCTCGCTGGAACAGCGTGTCGCAGATCTTCACGTTTGTGATCAATACGGTCTGCCCGGATGTCCTCAAAGCAGACCCGCTGGCCTGGCAGGCTGCGTATCTCAGTGGTTCCATTTTACAGGAAAAATACAACCGTCCCCAGGCGGCCGATGAATTTACCGCCGCGCTCAAAATCAATCCCCAGGCGGCAGAGGTCTATGTTGCCCTGGCATACGCTTTCATTGAAGGACATGAATTTGATGAAGCGGCCAAAATGATAGAGCGCGCCCTGGATATCAATCCCCGGTTGCTCGATGCGCTGCTCACCCGCTGTGATCTGGAACTGATTAACGGTCAAGTTCATCAGGCCCTGAAAACTGCACAGAGCGCAGCGGAGATCAATGCCCGCAGCCAACTGGTGCTTGCCCGGCTGGCGGCCTGTTATCTGCTGCTGGATGGCGTTCCCGAACGCGAAGCGCTGGCGGAACTGTTCACCGTGTCTGACGAAGCTGAACCCCGGGCCGATGCATCTCGTTTCACAAAACTGGCTACAGAGTTGCTCAAGCACAATCCCAAACCAGGCTACTTTCTGTATGAACTGGCTCAGTTAATGGAAATGAAACGCCGGTTTGTGTTCGCAGAATTTGCTTACCTGAAAACAATCAGCCTGATGCCTCAGCTTTCCGGCCCCAAATCTTCCCTGGGAATGCTCTACATGCAGATGGGAAAAACGGATCTGGCCCTGCAGACATTAGACGAAGCATTCAAATCGGACCCTTATCATGTGCGCGTCAGTAACATGCGGAAAGTGCTCGGCGTACTGGAGTCATATGGTGCCATCGTAACCGATCATTTTGTGATTCGTTACGATTCCCGTGCCGACGCGATACTCGGTCAGTACATGGCGGATTACCTGGAAGAGATCTATCCTGAACTCGCCGCGCAGTTTGGTTATGAACCGCCGGGTAAAACCCAGTTTGAGATCTATCACGATGCCAAAGGGCTGTCTGCCCACCAATGGTTCAGTGCCCGCATGATTGGATTGCCCTGGATTCAGACCATCGGTGCCTCGACCGGCGCCGTCGTCGCCTTGACATCCCCCACGGCCATGAAAGAGCCCTTCAACTGGGCCAGCGTACTCAAGCATGAACTGGTTCATGTCTTTACTCTGCAGCAGACAAAATACAAAATCCCACACTGGTTTACCGAAGCGCTGGCTGTCCGCAGCGAAGGCAGTGCCCGGCCTCAGCGATTCAACCAGTTGCTGGTGA
The DNA here is from genome assembly GCF_963972345.1 of uncultured Gimesia sp. Lineage (NCBI taxonomy): Bacteria > Pseudomonadati > Planctomycetota > Planctomycetia > Planctomycetales > Planctomycetaceae > Gimesia > uncultured Gimesia sp. The sequence goes on from NZ_CAXAVM010000084.1 coordinate 30,064, forward strand.
AGCGGGTTCCCCAGGGTGAAATTTATTCGCTGGAGGAACTGGATGGCGTCTTTGTGAGGCCCAAATCGTCGGATAACTGGAACTTCGCTTACTGTCAGAGCCTGCTGTGTGCTGACTTCATGGTGGAAGAATTCGGTGCAGACGCATTGAAGAAACTGCTGAC
>NZ_CAXAVM010000085.1:0-29011 GCF_963972345.1 uncultured Gimesia sp.
GCCGTTTTCCTTACTCCTGAAGATAGAAAGACAGCGCCATGCACGAGTCAACTTCGACGATTGCGAAAACCACTAAATCGACTTCCGACCGGAAAACCCTGATCCTCCCTCTGCTGATCATCGGTATTGGAACAGGCTGGCTGTTGACGACACTGGGCATCGTGCCCGGCATCAACTGGATCTGGACGCTGGGTCTGGCCGTGGTGGGAGTTCTGTCGTTTGCCGTCAGTGGCATTGATAAATCGACGGTGCTGATCGGTCCCTTTTTCATCATCGCCAGCTGCCTGTCTGTCCTGCGTCAGACCGGCCGTATTACGCTGGACGTGGAAGTGCCAACCCTGGTGATTGTGATTGGCATCCTGTTACTGGTCGCCCGCAGCAAAGCGATTCCGCTGCCCGACTGGATGGTTCTGGAAGAAAAATAACAGTCCGCAACGCACAGCCCCTGATTGTTTTCAGAGCAGATCAGCGAAGCGCAGTGCGTGCAGGAACGCCATCGCGGCGGCAAAGTTGGCGGCGTAAACGATAAAGCAGAGCCACGACTCTCCCACCGGGTATTGACGTGTGCCAAACAGCAGCAGAAACGCCACGCCAAAACAGACCGAAATCACCGGCACCAGGGAGAGAAACTGCACCCAGTAATACATGGCCTGATGGGCCTGCAGAAAAGGAATGAGAGTTCGAAAGCCAACATGCACCAGGCAGAATAACAGGACGGTAAACAGACACTGCGCGTAAATCACCAGGCGTAACTGTGTCTCGGGGCGTGACAAGAATGCCCTGGCCGTTCTGAAAACAGCTGGCACTTTGATCTCAGACAACCGGTTGCGCGTCAGATTGGTTTGCATGGAGTCATTCCGTCAAAGTGAAACCCGTTTTTTTTATTGTATCACTACAGATCTTGAAGTTCAAAGCTCGATTTTTCAATGAAGACGAGTTGCTTCCATCGGCTGTCGCTCACTGCGAGTATCTGCAACAGTCTCAATGCAGCAGCGAATACCAGACGATATTCAGGCCCAGGCGAATCGCGTCTGTTTCGGTGTAGCCGGCACAGGTGATTTTGTCGCCGTGTTCGATCGCGCAGCTCAGATCGCAGGGGCTGTAGAGGATGACATAACGCTCATCGACCTTGATGCCTTCAACGACAGGTTCGACGATTTGAACGCGTACCTCAGTCGAGTCGGTCTGCAGGTCAAGCGGTTTACGGAAATGGACCTGTCGCAAATCGTAACCGGTTTTCGTGGAAAACAGTTCGTGATCAGCGGGAATCCGTTCCAGCTTTTGAGTCGGGAACAGCTGCTCTGCCAGTCGGCGAAAGCTGGCATCAAAATCGTCTGCACCACAGCAGGCATCGGCAAACAGCACGCCTCCCTGCAGCAGGTGAGTTTTTAATATTCGTTGATCTTCCGGGCTGAGGACAAAACCAGAGCGACCGTGCAGATGCAACAGCGGATGTTTGAACAGCCGGGGATCGGAAAGGGAGACACTGCTGGGATTCGATGCGAACTGGCTACCGGAAACCTGATTCAGGGCACGCAGCAGTTTTCGCAATGCATGCGGGGCGGCATCCCATTCTGCCGAAGCACGGATTTGAGCGATGTTCAACAGCCGATGCTCAATCCGTTCTGCAGTCGACGCGGTCTCAGTTACATTTTCCGGGCCGAGTTCCTTGATGAGCACGCGACCCGACGCCAGCGCAGCGACGTTCACACCCACATGCAGGGTGCGGTTTATACTGGTTTCCAGTGCCCGCGGACGGTTGGGTAGAGACAGTGTCGTCCATTTATCCCACAGGCAGCCCAGATCGTCGGGTGAATAGAATATGGATGTGCGGCAGCCGGTCTCGGCTCCCCACAGCTCCACCAGCGGATCACCGGTTTTCAGATCGAGCAGGCGAAATTCGCTGCGGTAGACAGGATGTGTCCGCTCCAGCTTGCGGAGTTCGACTTCACCTGCAGGATACAGTTTTGAAATCAACTGTTGCATGGCGGCATCAGGAGAAGCACTTTGACAACCGCCCAGTGCGAACAGGCACCCACCATCCTGCAGATAGGTTTTCAGCTGAGAAATCTGATTGGGAGTGAAACGGTTTACATTCGCTACATCCAGAATCAGCAGCGGACACTGATTGAGATCCTCGGCGTCTGCCCGATTCATATCAACGGACTGCCAGGTAAGTTGTTGCGGCCAGTCTTGCAGTCGGCTGGTATAACGTGCCAGATTCCAGACATCCTGCGGCGTATAGTCAATCGAATCAGGGGCTGCATCAGGCGCGCCATCCCACTTGAGCTTCCCGGCCAGTACCGGCGTCAATCCCCGGGAGAGGAAGTGCAAAGCATAGTCAGTGGCGAGTATCGGACAATCTTCCAGCAGGGCAGGGGCGCCGACCCAGGCTCCGGTGATGGGATTCTGATGTGCGATCAGATACTGCGCGCCTGCGCGATACCAGTCAAACTGTTTGCCGGACTGGCTGGTGAAATAACGTCGTCCCGTCAAACGGCCCACCCGCTCCAGGCAGTACAGATAATACAGGTAACCGATCGATCCATCTGAATTGGCATCGGTACTCGGGTTGTGTGTCACCGTGAAGTGATCTCCCAGCCAGCGACAGCCTGTTGCGACCGCTTCGTCCTGGAAGGCCTCGCCGCAACACCGGGGTGAACCGTCCGCGTTCGTTTCGATCTGCTGACTGCGGAGCAGGTTTTCAGTCGTCACCAGGTAAGCGATTCCCGCTGCCGTGATGCCACCCCGGCTGAAACCACTCCCCTGTGATCCCCAGCCCCCGTCCCGGTTCTGTCGACCCAGCCAGTGATTGCGGGCCCGCTGCCAGGTCTCTGTTTGAACGGGCACTCCCTGTTGGGCGGCTTCGTAAAGTCCTAACGCTGCAAAGTGAGCATAATTGGAAGTCTCTCCGCCACCGAAACTCCAGGCACCATCATTCGTCCCGCGGGACTTTCCCGCTTCCAGCTTTTGCGTCAATCGATTCATCAGCGGCAGGTCGCGTTCCGCTTCGCGGGCAGCTGCCAGCGTTTCTAGCATCAACGAAATTTCGTGTGTTTTGACGGGGTCCTGTTTTCGGAGCCACTGCAACCCTCTTTGAATTTCGGCATTGTCCGCCATCATGCCCGCATGGAGCAGGGTGTGCAGGGTGAAGCTGGTCAGCACCACCGTCTGTTCGGGGTGGCCGGCCAGTTGCCAGGTTCCGTCGGGCTGCTGTTGTTGCAAGAGAAAGTGTTTTGCTTTTTCGATCGAAGTCAGCACATGTTCGCGGGTGATATTTTCTGCCTGCAGAACCGGAGTGAATGCGAAGAATCCCACCGCCACCGTCCAGCAGATTAATACGATGCGAATAAATCGTACTGTAGCTTGTCGATCATGCATGCTCACACCGTTTCAATATGCTGCCGTGGCGAACGCGTTCCGTTCCAGCATTTATTTCCTTGTCAGCCTGTTCTGTTTATCGCGATGAGCCGCATCCTAAGTTTGCTGTCAAACTACGTCAATGTGCATTTGCAGGGGCTGCAGCCAGTCAGACGTCTATAGAGTAAGTGATGAGTCTGGTTGACTTTATTGTTTAAAGAATTGCTCCGTTCAAAGAAAAAACGCGGCAGAAGCAATTGTGCTTCCTGCCGCGTTATCTCAATTTGCTTCCATGAGCAAGCAGCAATCATCAGTCGCCACAGCAGGGGCAGACTTCGGGTACAAAGACCGTCAGCGTGGCTGCGTAGGCGGTCTCCTGGTAGTCAGCCGACGATTCGTCTTCCGCCAGATGGTGCACGACGACCAGATACTGATTGCCCGTTTTGGGGGTGAACGACGCGAGCCCCGCGGCGTCGGTTTTGCTTTCGTACTGTTCATCGAAACCCTCTTTGAGAGTTTCGCCCTGGGGAACAAACGAGACGACCGTGTTGGCCAGGGGTTTGCCTTTGAAATCCACGCGGACTTTCAGAGGCTTGCCCGGTCCCATGGGCGTCACGGGATTCAGTACGGGTACCAGTTCCAGTGGATGCCCCAGTGCCCGGTCAAACCCGGGATTTTCTAAAGGCGTCTGATCCAGTTTGGCGCTGACGACGAAAAAGGTCTTCGCGCTTTTAATCGCGCGAACCGGTTTGCCATGATTGACGACCCGGTCCAGTGAATGCGCCACCGTGTAGAGGCCCGGCTTGACTGGCACGAACTTGCCGCGCCAGAAGCCTTCCTTGGGGGCGTAGCCGGTATCTGTCAGTTCGCTGATCAGATCGTACGTTTTTCCGGCAGGGTCGATGACATTCAGACTGCAGCCATCCAGGTCGATCTTGCTGGCAATTTTAAAATCACGATGGTGATTTCCATGATTGCCCAGCTTCAGATTGATGTATACCGCGTCCCGCGCCCGGATCAGATTCGTATTCGTTTCCACCCACGTATCATGGGCGGCTGCGAATGAGGCAGACAGACACAGGGTCAGCAGCGAATAGAGTAATGTTTTCATGTTGGATTCCTCTTAAAAAAGTCATCCGGGCCAACCCATGGTCAGCCCGGATGAACTGAGACCGTTTAAAATTCACCAATCACTTCGCCGCCGGCCCGGGTCGCGAGTGCACGCCAGAGATCGGTATTGATGTTCTCGCCGACAAAACGACAGCTGCCATCCACCAGCGCCACCTGCACACCACCCACATGGGCACTGCGGGCACTGACCAGTGCATAGTTGTGATAGCCGTTCTGACAGTCGGGGTTCGAAGAGTTGGGCCCGTACCAGTGGTTATACATCGTGTCCGCCAGATGCCCGTTGACCCACTTGGCACCCCGTTGACCGGACCAGGCCGGTGCGGCAGCGGCAGTACAGGCGGCAGGAGTGGTCTGTGTTCCCGCCGAGAGTTCCACGACGCGGAAGCGATAGTTGCCGGTGGGGGGCGCACTGTTTTGCCCGTCTCCGATCAATTGTTCGCCAAACGCGATTGTATTACTGGTTCCATCGGTCACATCGCGGAAGCGGATCTGGGACTGCGAAAAGATGATGCCGTCCGCATTGCTGATCGATCCATCATCGGTTGTTGCTGAACCATTCAGGCCCGAACCGGCACACGCGGGATAGCTGATGCCGGCGTAGTCCGATCCGGGGACGGCATCTTTATCACTGGGGCAGACCATCAGCGGCAGGCTGACGCGGGCCGCCGTGTCGTTTTTTCCGACCTCCGTAGCGTCAAAACTTCCGGAGTTGAAAGCATTGAGTGGCGGAACATCGTAATTGAACTGGTTCTGCAGATTCGCCTGGTCCACAAAGGGGAGCAGGTGTGCGTGAGACGACCAGACATACGGGTATCCCAGTCCGCCGGGTGGAAAGACGCGATGCGTCGATTCATAGTTATGCAGGGCCAGGCCCAGCTGTTTGAGATTGTTTTTACACTGGCTCCGCCGGGCTGCTTCGCGCGCCTGTTGGACGGCAGGCAGCAGCAGGGCGATCAGAATGGCGATGATGGCAATCACCACGAGCAGTTCGATCAAGGTGAAGCCGCGCTCACGTTTTGCGCAGCACTCATATGTTGGTTTCATCGAGAAACTCCTGAATGTAAATGGAACTGTGCGCAGGCTGAATCGGGATCAGTCTGCAGAATGCATCTGGTTAAAAAGAATCAGAGGCGGCACAATTCAGGAGGGGGAGTTTCAGGCGCGGAGCAGTGTTGGATAAAAACACTGGCAAACGGGGGACAACAGAATTCGAGAGGATTCGAACTTTGGATCAGGGGTGTGTGTGCAGGCAAGCGAGGATCATCGTTGATCAGCATGCCGTCTGCAGTGCCGTGACCGCAACTACAGGCTGAAACCAGGTTCGTCGCGGGAGTCTCACTGGTTCCCGGCTTTGCCTTTCCGGCACAGCAGGATGTCGCCTGCTTTGTTACACAACACGCACGCGACGGGCTTTCGCTGCGGCGTGAAGTCTGCGCACGGGAACAGCAGCAGCCGCCCGTACGTTGAAGTTCTTGACCACACTGACAGCCCGCATGAGGCATTCCCACAGGTTCCAGCGGAAATCCCACCGAAGTGGTTACGAAACAGAAGACTGTCACCAGACAGGTCAGCGACTGTCGGCTGCAAAGCTGTTTCAGAGGTGGGAACAGGGGCGGGAACATTAATAATGGCTCTAACAAAACATTCAGCGGACGTAACGGCTCCGCCGAAACAGGAAAGTCCCCTTATTATAAGACAGGACACAATGAAAACGCCAACCAATTCTGCCAGAAATCCGCGACTGTCGGGGAATGCGGCTCCCCTCTTTGCGATTGGTTTGCTGCTTGACAATGCATTCTGACCCCTGTAACATTCTGATGATCGTTAGAACGTTTCATTGAAGTGCCGCCGCAAATTTTGAACCTGCCTCAATACGTCAAACCCTCTGGAGCCACTTTCCATGTCATGCCCACCTGCTCTTAAACGAGTGACACGCGGTTTTACCCTGATTGAACTGCTGGTCGTCATCGCCATCATCGCCATTCTGATTGCCCTGTTGCTGCCCGCCGTTCAACAGGCGCGCGAAGCAGCGCGGCGGAGTCAGTGTAAAAACAATCTGAAGCAGCTGGGGCTCGCATTACATAATTATGAAAGTGCGCATACCGTCTTTCCTCCCAGCAGTACCAGCGGGTTTGGAAAAGGGGTCTGGAACTATCCGGGTACGGGACCCAATGATCCCAACATTCATCTGCATAGTTTTGCCAGTCTGATCCTGCCTTATCTGGAAGCGGCAAACCTGTATAATTCGCTGAATTACAATGTTTCTGCCCTGGATCCCGTCAACCAGGCAACGGCCTCGGAAGTTCTGACGTTTTACAAATGTCCCAGTTATGCCGGAGCCAGCTTCAGCACGGATCCGCTGTATGTCACGACTGTCGGCTTTGACCGGTTTGCGATTCGCAATTATGTAGCCATCGGCGCAAAAAATGTATTAGGGCTTTCAGGAGCGATACCCGCCGAAGGTGTGATGTACCCCGGCTCGAAATCGCGGTTCCGCGATATCACTGACGGAACGACGAACACCATTCTGCTGGCGGAAACACGGGAAGAAAACGCCTCGGTCTGGATTGATGGTACGAGTGCCGCCGTTGCCGCACGCTGGATGGCACTGACGCCGCCCACCTATTCCGGTAACTCGGTCTCCATCAATTACCAGCCCTACTTTCAGGGGGGCGTCTTTCCAGATTCCATCGGCCAGAACTGGGGGCCCTCCAGCTTACACGAAGGGGGCGCCCATCATCTGCTGGTTGATGGCTCAGTGCATTTCATCTCCGAAAATCTCGATGTCAATGTGTATGATGCATTAACGACGCGCAACGGCGGTGAAGTGGTGGGAGAATTTTAAACTCGTTCGGTCAGTCGTTTCGAATTACTTTTTCAATTCGAAATCAATGGTGTTATCACCTTCTGTGACGGTCGCTTCCAGGGTTGTTTTTTTGTTGTATTTTTCGGGGACGGTTTCACTGCCCTGGTCGCCGAAGGGATCGTTCTCTTCGTCGAGTGTGGAAATTTTGACGGTGTGTTTTCCGAGGACGGCTCCCATTTCATCCCGGATGAAGACCAACTCGTATTTGCCTGCTTCATCGGTCTTCGCCGCAGAAGCCCGGCCGGAGGTGGGATAGAACCGCACAAACGCACCCGCCAGCGGGGCGCCATCCATGGTGACTGTTCCACTCACGGGAGCCAGTTTGGGTTGATCATCGGGAGTACTCCCACAGGCGGTCAGCATGCAGGTAAGAACAAGGCAGAACAATAAGGTAGAGAAACGCTGAGTCATCATATCGGTAAATTTCTGGATTAATGAATAAGGGGAAATGATCAGCTGGCTCGTCCTGAATCGGCGGCAGCAGAATGGTTATCAACAGCTGGAACACACAACAGCCTGTGAGACGGCTGTTGTGTGTGTTTCGAACGTTTTATTATCCCGGATTGTTTTCAGAGATACGTCCAGGAAAACGCATCACATGAAAACCAGGGATCTGATTTAGAATTCGCCGAGTACTTTTCCATCGTTTTCATCGTTCAACCACCTGTAAGTGTTGACGTCGATGTTTTCGGAAAGAAATCGCACGGAGCCGTCTGCGAGCAGCACGTGAACGCCGCCCACATGCATACTGGAAAGTGCAAAGCGATCTGCTACTGATCTGGCACCACCATTGATGAAGTCATCAGGAACATTGTAGCCGATGAAGTAAACGTCTTCTGCCTGCAGGCCACGTTCCCAGCCCCAGGAAGCGGTGCGGGCACCAATCCACAGTTTGCCTTCGAATCCATCACAGACAACGCCACCACAACTTCCAGTGGTTCCCGATTCATCCCCTGTGCGGACTTCGCCGACCAGAATCGTATTGGTGGTTCCATCGGTAATATCACGTATTCTTAATGCTTTGTTGACACCCAGTAAAAGTCTTTCGGTGGCATAGTTGGATTTACCGAAGCTTCCTTTGTCTGTATTGATGCCGCCCATCGGATCGGAAGGACAATTATAAATCGGAACGATGGTCCTGGATGAGGGAATGAATGTTGAGCCCGTGTAGCCAAGCTGCCAGTTCATTGTGAAGTTAGTCGTTTCGGTGCCGATCTGATTATAGAGAGGCGCCTGGTCGATGTAGGGGAGAATCATGGTTCCCCAGCCTAACCCGTTTTTGTTAGCCGTTTCAGCAGCATCCCCCAGAGCCTGGTTGCCGTCAATCCAGCCGGGAGGGAAGGTACGCGCCGTATCGTGATAGTTATGAAAGGCCACGCCGATTTGCTTCAGGCTGTTTTTGCAGGTACTGCGTCGGGCGGCTTCCCGGGCCTGCTGGACCGCCGGTAACAGCAAGGCGATCAGAATCGCGATGATGGCAATCACGACTAAAAGTTCAATTAGAGTAAAGCCGCGGAACAGTAATCTTTCTCGATAGCGCTGAGTCTTCTTCATCATTACGTCATCCTAAATAATTTAAAAGTAAATATTCTTAATAAACGGATCAACGAACGCTTCTTAATTAACTATTAATAGTATCGATGGTAAAAATAAACTTTCAATAATAAAGTTTATGGATGGGTCGATTTAGTGTGGAATACAGGAATTCGAGACGGACATACAGCATAAAACCAGTGTGGTTATGCACATAGGTCGTCAAAGTGACGGTGTGGGTACATACGCTTTGATAGGATGCACTCATCAGAGTTGTCAGGAAGCCGGCTCATCAGATGGTAGTTTTTGGCGGGCTCTGCCATGCAGGGGATCCCGTTTGAGGCACTCCCGGAAGTCTGCGAGGGAGGCTTTTACTTCGCCTAGGGCTTCCTGAATCAGGCCGCGAACAAACCAGCTCTGGGGATCTGCGGGGTAGAGTTTGAGCGATTGCTCGATCTTCTCCAACGCCTCTGCCAGTTGACTGGCGCGATAATATTCCATCGCTTCCAGGCGATAAACGAGCGCCTGTTCGACCTGGCTTTCCTCTGTCTGTCCCGCCTGCTTTAAAACCTCCGCCAGTTGCTGATGCAGTGCTGGTGATTTCGACATCTGTCCCGCGCGTCGCGCCAACTGTGCTGCCTGGTTCCAGTCACCCAGGCTGCCGTTCGCCTCTGCCTGGTACATCAGGACTTCCGCGTTATGAATGCCGATCTCATTTAACTTCCGGGCGGTCTCCAGCATTTTGCGAGGCTGTTGCTGTTGTTGCTGCACTTCCAGTAACCGCATCAGGAAGATCTGCCGATGCGTCGACGGGTATCCTTCCAGCAGGTCAATCAGCTTGACCAGTTCTGCCTCTAACTCGGGTAGCGAACCGTTTCCGATTTCGGTATTGAACGCTTCCACGCGTCGGTCGATGCCGTACTTCAGCCGGAACGGTTCGATAAAATTCGATCCTGGATGCAGGGGCACCGAATGCTGAGCGCGTTCCAGCATCTGCGCTGTCTGCTCCGCCTGTTTCACATTGCCGGTCTGTTGTAAGGCGCGCAGCTGCAGTTCGAGAAATTTCAATGAACGGGGCACCTGCTGCAGCGATTCGCTTATCAGCGGCAACGCTTCGTCCGCCCGCTCGGTTCGAATCAGCAGTTTGGCCAGTTGATAGCGGGCCGGCAGAAAGCCCAGGTTCTGGCGAAACAGTTTCTCAGCCGCATCCACTTTTTCTTCGCGGAGCGCATTCCGACCGATTTCATACAGGGCCTGCATCTGTTCCCGTTTTGCTTCACGCGAGTTGTCGGAACTGGCATTCAGTTCCCGGTAGAGTTCGCTGCTCTGTTCTGTACGTCCCGTCCGTTCCAGGCAATACGCGATGCGGCTTTCCGCCAGTCTGCTTTCAGGCATCAGCTCTGCCACCTGTCGAAAACAGAGTTCCGCATGACTGTAATACCCCTGTCCCAGCAGTGCTTCGCCCAGGCGCATCCAGTCGAATGCATTGTTGGTTTGTGTCACCTGCTGCACGAGGGGCTGAATGTCCTCTGCGAACAGCGGGTTCATCAGAGTGGTTTCGGGCAGGACCGGCGCGGGCCGCGCCGCGCGCTGCACGAACAGGTAGCCACAGACCAATACTTCGATCAGCAGGATCACGGCGATCGCACGCACAATCATTGCGGTGCTCCTTTCTTCGCCCGTTGAATCCAGAAGGGCACGGCCTGGATACGATCAAAGGGTTTCCGCATGTTGAGCGAACCGGCGGCGATATCCGGTAAGCCATCCTGGTTCAAATCTCCCACCGCGACGGTCACCAGGTGAATCGGCTGATTGTCGATCTGCCAGGTTTTGAAGTTCTGCTGACCGTCATTTTCCAGCCAGACCACACTGGCATGTTCGGGCGAGTACCAGTCGTTGGTCATGCTCACCAGAACGACATCCAGATCACCGTCTCCATCCATGTCGGCTACATCGCCGGCGTAGGTCCCGCCCAGGTCTGAAATACGATGCTCCTTGAAATTCCAGTCGCCGGTATTCTCAAACCACAGACAGCCGTGATAAGGCTGCGGGTATGCATCAAAGTCTTCCAGGTTATCCCCGGCAGGCAGGATGAGATCTTCGTCGCCATCCTCATCGAGGTCGGCGTGGATCAGGCCGGCACTCCCCAGGTCCATATTCGGCGTGAGCCACAAGGACCGTGTCTTAAACTTGCCTCCTCCCAGGTTTTCAAATGCGACCAGCTCTTCTTCCTCCTGGGAAATGATGGTCGCGATATCCAGATCGCCATCGCCGTCATAATCAGCGACGGGAACATGTATCGCCCCGGGGGCGCTATACAGGTGATGATCCAGGAACTGAAACGCGCCCCGGTTCTCCAGCCAGAGTACTTCCCCCCGGTTGTAACCAAACACGGCGACCGCCAGGTCCAGGTCGCCGTCCCCGTCGAAGTCGCCGGGCTGCACGTCCGCCACGCGTCGCACATCATCCAGGATCACGTGCCTCACGAAACCCTCCGGTGTCTGTTCATACAGTTCAACGCGACCGACCACGCCATCATCGGGTTGAATATTACCCAGCACGGAAACCACGATATCGAGATCACCATCGCCGTCGATATCAACGGGCGTGGCATGAGCGGGTGCAGCGATATCCGCGATCAGAGTCTGATCACTGGTACTGCCATCACTGGTAAGTTGACGCAGCACGACCCGGTTATTCCCGGCGTCACAGTAGAGGATGTCGTTCTTGCCATCGCCATCGAAATCCAAAATCTGTACGTTGGTAATCAGCGGCAGTTCCACTCCGGTCTGCAGTGCACCCTGGCGTTCGAACCGCAACTGCGAAGCCGGGTAAGTGGTGCCTCCCGAATAGAATTCAGGCAACCGTCCCAAAGCGGGAATGGAGGGCAGCAAAAGCCAGGTCGCCAGCGGAAGCAGAAAGACCATCACCAGCAGGAAGATCGCCAGCCAGGGCGTTTGTCGAGGCCCGGGTTCAGAGCTTACAGTACTTTCAGGTGACGACATCGCAGGTGGGCACTCCCTGTGCGGGGCGGGGATCTAAACAGAAGAATTATCAGGCAGGTCAACGGTTCCAGGGAAACAGCCACGGCGTTCCGGTTTCGCGCCGTTCAGCGCGGCAACCGCAGCCTACACTCGACCCACACAGCGCGTCAGCTTCAGGCGCTCTTCCGAGAGCAAGAGGGGAGAGACCATCAATTCATCGTATCCCGCGCCGGAAAAGGTGTCAACGATAGATCTCGGTCCGGTCGCCTCCTGAGTCTGCACGCAGCCAGGCAATCTGGAGGGAGTCGTAAAAACAGTCTCGCGTATCGTGTAGACTTGTGTATTATAGAGAGAAGGTCTTTCTGTCATCACTTCTGTGGAGCCCATCACCATGCCGGTTCGACTCATTCTGATCTGCTCTTTGATGCTCTGCTGGTTCAGCAATACTGCAGAGGCGGGCATGCCCAGTGCCTCAATCGATCTGACGGAAATCGCCCAGTTGCGACTGCAGTCGATTTCGTTTTTCCTGCTGCTGTTTCTGCTGAGTGCCTGGGGGCTGAAAAAACTCTGGAACATGCTGGCCCGCGATTTTCCGAAACTGCCAGTCATTACTTACAAGGCAGCACTCGCGGGAACCTTTCTCTGGGGTCTGATGTTTCTGTTTGTGCTGACGATGATCTCCGGTGCGCGGGAACTGCTGACGCCCGGTGCCTGGGAAAAGGATGGCCGTACGTATCGCCTGACAGACAGTGAATCGAAACAGGAAACCCAGGCAGTCGCGGAAGCGTTGCTCAAAGAACGTCGCTCGAAACTGGCCGAATTGCGTTCGGCCCTGTTCATGCATGTCGCCACCCATGACGGCAGCTACCCTGCGAGAATAGAAGATTCTTCATTCGCTGACGAATTCTGGATTCAGCCCGGTGATTTGAATGCGCGGTATGGTTATGTGCCCGGCGAAAAGAAAAGCGATCAGGTCCGGCCTCTCGCGTTTGAGCAGGCGGTCTACGGAGACGAGCAGCAGCTGATCCTGTTCACCGACGGTGCAATCAAACAGGTTTCGCTCGCTGAAGCACGGGAGACGCTTGATGGAAAATGAATCTGTAGAACCGAAAAATAGGAAAAGAAAAAGATTTGCTGTTCTGCTTGTGAGCTGCTTCATCCTGGTTTTTTTCCTGGGTTGTGCCGGGATATTTTTCCCGAGTCAGTTTCTGTTTTATATGTTCCTGGGCTGGTTGATGTTCTTAAAACGGGTGATCCCCCAGGTGATTGTGCCTGCCTCCGGTCTGGTGACGGCCGTGGTCGTCGTTGCGATCATGGCGCTGCTGATTCAACTGCTGGGCCGCTTCGTCCTGCGTCGTCTGCAGCAACAACATACGATCCCGGTTCCAAACCAGTGGAAGGTACGCTGGACGTTTTCCCTGATCGTCTTCCTGGTGATCTCGTTCACCGGAGGTTTTGCCGTGGTGGGAATAGCGCATCAGGGTCTCTGGCTGTTCACTGCACCTGAAGGAGTGATTGGAAAGTCATCCGGTCCGCGTGAAGCCTCTTTTCGAATTTCCTCGCTTAACAGGTTGCGAAATATCGGGTTGGCGGTAGTGAATTATTCATCGGGTGATGAAGATCCATTGCCCACCGGTATCTATAATTCCACAGGTCAGCCATTACACAGCTGGCAGACTCAAATCCTGCCTTTCATGGATCAGGTAGAGCTGTATAAAAAAATAGATCTGGCAGAACCCTGGAATTCTGAGAAAAATGCCCCTCACTTCAAAATACACATCCCTGGTTTCACGATTTATTCTCGTGACGGGTTAGAACTCAACAGCCAGGGTTACGGTGTCTCGAATTATTCATTAAACAGTCGTGTTTTTTATCCGGCATCCCGATGGAATTACGATCAAATTCCCGATGGTATTGCGAGCACGATCATGGCAGGTGAGATCGTGAGCCGTCTGCCAGCCTGGGGTGATCCTGCCAATCTTCGTGATCCCGCGTTAGGAATCAACCGCCATCCACAAGGGTTTGGCGGACCCTGGAAACGAAGGGAGGGAGCCAACATGTTATTCATGGATGGCAGTGGCAGGTTTATCAATGAAAACATCGATCCGGGAGTGCTCGAAGCTTTGAGTACGCCAGATGGTGGCGAAACCGTCGGCGAATATTAAATCGTTCAGGACCAGACAGAGCAATACTTATGGAAATTCCACAAGAGGATGAAGCAGAGGTGACTGGGGTCCAGCACTGGCTGGCGATCAGCGTTCCTATACTGTTGATGTCATTCGTCTTGATCGCGATGGGACTGATCTTTCCGTTTCGCTTCGTTTTTCTGTTATGTGTGGGCTGGGCATCATTCATCCTGCGAACATCATCGCGACTCACGATTTCACCTTCTTTGACGCTTATGTTTCTCGCATCGCTGCTGCTGTTTGCCGTTGGCTTTCATGTGGCTTGTCGCCGTTTCGGAGGCACTGTTCCTGACGACCTGGCTGAAGTCAAGCCGTGGCAGAAGCGCTGGAGCCTCTCACTGGTGATGATGCTTCTATTACTGACGGTGAGCGGCATCTGTGTGATCAGCGTCACGCATCAGCTGTTCTGGATTGTTACAACCCAAGACAGGGTCATTCAAAAAGTACACATGGGAAATGCATATGAACCCGCCAGGCGGAGTTCCTCCATAAATAATCTCAAGCAGATTGGTCTGGCGATGCACAACTATCATGATACGCATCATCAGTTTCCCGTGGGTGGTACGTTTGATAAGGCAGGGCAGCCGCAACACAGCTGGGTCACCCCCCTGTTACGGTATCTCGATCAGCAATCCTTGTATGAGCAGATTGACTTCAATCAGCCCTGGACAGCCGCCGATAACAGACAGCCGTTCGAAACCCGGCTCATTGTACTGCAGAGTCCGGGGATGCAGTATGATTTTACCGAAGCAGAGGGGGATGCGACAGGATACAAACCCGCGCACTATGCCGCCAACAGTCGTGTCTTATCCGCGAACTCGGGCATGGATTTACGTAAAATAAAAGATGGCACTTCCTATACAATTCTGGCTGGCGAAGTCAGATCGGGAATCAAAGCCTGGGGTGACCCCACCAACTTTCGCGATCCGACGGAGGGCATCAATCGCAATCCCCGCGGCTTCGGCAGTCCCTTCACAGGAGGCGCCCACGTATTGATGGGGGATGGCTCGGTGCGCTTTCTTTCCGAAGACATCGACCCCGATATCCTGAAAGCCCTCAGCACTCCCCAGGGCGGCGAACCGGTGGGCGAGTTTTAACGGGCGGTGATTTTACTGCTTGCCGGCTTGAACTTACACAGCTGTTTCTGGCGATAGCGAAAAATGCGTGCGACATCTTTCTGTACGAACAGCCGATTGACGAGTGCGCCTCCCAGAACGGCATAGTGGACATCGTCTGTGACCCGTGTACCTGCGTCGCATTCTGTGAAAGTGTGTTCGTGATGCCAGAGTCGATACGGGCCTTTCAACTGCCGATCGACGAACCGGAAAGGGGGTTCCCATTCGCTGATTTCGGTTCTCCATTTGACGAGAATGCCGTGCAGTTTAAGACGGTAATCTATGAGTGTGCCTTGACGCATTTCGATAGGCGCCGGGGTGGTGATCTCAAAGTTCAGCCAGGGTGGGGTCAGTGCTTCGAGATTTTGTGGCTCGGCAAAAAACGCGAAGACTTCGTCCAGGGCGTACGGTATCACGGTTTCGGTATGCAGGCGATAAATGCCATCTGGCGTTCGGGCTATCCGGACTGCTTCTGCCGGGTGCGGAGTTGTCGACATCTGTTTCTCATAAAACGAATTTAAAATACAGGGTTGAAATCAGCGTGCGGGTGACTAAGAACTTTGAGAGTCCGAACTATGTCATCCCGGTTGATTATGGTCTCGCAAGGGAAAATGGGAATGCATTTTCTGGTTAGATTTTGAAACGAATGGGGCGCAGCCAGATGAATCATGCAGATGCCGGATCACGGTCACAAACACTGGTTATCCTGGGCGCCACCGGGGCGGTCGGTTCATCACTGAGCCGTCGTCTTAAAGGGGCAGGGCATGACGTCTTTCTGGCGGGTCGCAATCCACAGGTGTTGCGCGATCTGTCCGAGGAACTGTCCGCGCCGGCCCTCGAGCTGGATGTTCTTGAGCCGGGCTCGATTGAAAGAACGATCCAGTCTGCCTGTGAGACCTTTGATCACATCGATGGTGTCGTGAACTGCATCGGTTCCGTGCTGTTAAAGCCAGCCCACCTGACTGGTGATGAAGAATGGTCCGAGGTGCTGGCTGTGAACCTGACGTCTGCTTTTGAGACGGTGCGCAGTGCCGCCAAAGTGCTGGGCAGACAGGGAGGCTCGGTCGTTTTGATCTCATCCGCTGCGGCGCGGGTGGGACTGGCCAATCACGAAGCGATTGCGGCTGCCAAAGCAGGGGTGATCGGCCTGACGCTCTCGGCGGCGGCTTCTTATGCGGGACGCGGGATTCGCGTGAATGCGGTCGCCCCCGGCCTGGTAAAATCCAACATGACCCGGAATCTGTGGGAGTCCGCGGCAGCCGAGTCGATGTCCAGCAGCTTGCACGCTTTGAATCGTCTGGGTGAACCCGAGCAGGTGGCCTCGATGATTGAGTGGCTGCTGCATCCCGCCAATGACTGGGTCACAGGCCAGGTCTTCGGCGTCGACGGCGGACTGGCAACTGTGATTCCCCGGTCGCGACAGAAAAGCGGTTGAAGAAGTCACTTCTGAATGCGTTGTTGCAGTTCCTGGAATTGTTGTTTTAATTCTTGATTGCCGAGATCGGGGTAGAGCAGCTTTGTTACGCCGAGCAGTTTCCTGGCTTCGGCTTCATTGCCGGAATCGAAAGTGGTTTGAATGATATGCAGGCGGGCGTCGAGCCAGGGGATACTGCCCGGCTTTTCTGCTGCTTCCAGCTGTCGCCATTTCTGTGCCGCTTCCCGCAGACAGGCTTTTGTGCCACAGTGTTCCAGGAGCAGTGCGACCTGTTTGATGTAGGTGCTGTCCCGGGGCGCCTGTTTTAGCAGTTCCTGGTAATACTCCAGCGCCCGGATCTGCTGATTCGTCGCCAGGTAGGCTTCGGCCAGGCAGAGATCCAGCTGCTGTCGCTGCTGAGGAGTTAATTCATCACGGCGACTGATCAGTTTTTCAGCCGATTTCAGCTGCAGCAGTCCCAGTTCGTAACGCGTCTCGTCAGACAGATCGAGGTTGATCTGCGAGACGCCGTTCAGAACAGACAGCAGTTCGTTCGTGCCTGCGTTCTCGAGGTTCTCCACCAGTGATCGGGCAGCGGTCGGCTTTCCCTGTCCCGCGAGTGTGATGATCTCCAGTCGCCGAGCCTGATTGGCGATTTCATTCCAGCGTTGAATCACGTTCGCTGTCTCTGCGACACTGGTTTCGGAATGTTCATTATTGCGTTTGAGCTCTGCGATACTGCGCGTGGCGCTGCTGATAATTAATTCCAGCAGCCGATTGGCTTTTTCGTAGGACGGGGGTGAATCATTCAGGTAGATTTGCGTGAGGCGTAATGCGATGTCGGCCTGAGACTGCAGGATCAGCGGGTCGGATTCGGCGGGGAAGCGGACCAGGAATTTTTCCAGGACTTCGATGGCTTCCTGTCTCCAGGCTTTAACAGGTTTGCCCAGCGAAGTCAGTCGTTGCAGGATCTGTTCGTAACAGCGGGCGATTCCCAGGTGCGCGTCTGCCGCCCGGGGATGATCATCGGGAACTTCCGAGTACAGCACGAGTGCTTTTGAATATTGCAGGCGGGATTCTTCCAGCCGCGCGAGCATCCAGCCCGCTTCATAGTCACTCTTGCTGTCCGGAAACTGTTTCTGGACTTCTTCCAGGGCGGCCGTGTAGGCCAGTCTGCGCGATTTCGTGCGGCTTTGCATATAGAGCTGACCCAGGCACCAGGCAGCCAGCAGGCCAGCGTCAGCAGCGCGGGCCGCGGTACTATACTTTCGCGAGAGCGACTGAAACTGTTCTGCCGCCTCTTTGTATTGCTTTGCCTGCAGCTGGAGCGAGGCACTGGTAAAGGCGAGTTCAAACGCCAGATCGCCTTTGCCCTCCGCGGTCGCCTGCTGAGCGGTTTTGGTATACGCCTCGATGGCCTGCTCGATGTTGCCTTGCGCATACAGGAGTTGAGCCTGTTTCAGATCCTGGGAAAGCTGGCTGCCATACTGATCGACCTGGTGTTGCTGATCGACGAGCATCCACGCCCGCTGCGACCAGTAACCGGGCTGTGCCTGTTTGAGAAACCGGGCACGTGTTTCCACCTGCTGCCAGATTTCAGCTGCTAACGCGTCCTGTTGTTTCTCCAGAGCGACTTTTCTGAGCTGAATCAAGGCAGTGATTTCCAGAAAGCCGAGTTCGCTGGAAACGGTTCCATGCTCTTCCCTGTATTGAATGATCTGTGATGCCGCCCGTTGCGCTTTTCCGTCCTGCAGGAGAATACGCATCGATTCCACGAAGAGGGGTTCATTCAGAAACGACGGAGGTTTTTCTTTGAGAAGTGCCTGGATGCCCCGCGCTGCGGCCGCGGAATCTCCGCTGATGCGTTCGCATTGAATCAGCGCCAGCTTGCTGAGCCAGGTCAACTGCAGGGTGGTCGCCCGGCGGGACAGGGGTTCCAGCCATTTCTCTGCGAGTTCGAGGGCTGCTGTCCGCTGCGGGCTGTTCGCTGCATGCAGGTCGGCGAGTTTCATTGCCGTTTGCGCGATCAGCAGTTGAAAGTCGAGCAGGGTATCGCGGATCGTGGCTGACTGGAGTACGGTAAATTTTTTGAATGCCCCCGATTTTTTCAGGAGCTGGCTTAACCGGGTTTCTGCCTGGGTCAGAGTGGTCACTGCCTGTGAGAGCTGTGTGATGGCGGTCTGTCTGAGTGACTGATTTTGCGGGTCCGCCTGGATCTGCCAATACAGGATTTCGGCTTTGAGCGCCGCAATGCGTGCCCGCTCGGCTTCGAAGACACTGGTGTCGGACCAGTCAGAATGCTCCTGGCAGAATTCGGTAATAGTTTCTTCTGCCCGTTTCCAGAGCTCTGCCTGCTCCGGGTCCTGCGTGGCCATCGCATGTGCTGACAGGGTGCGTATGAGTTCCAGCGTGTAGCGTGCCTGTTCCGTATCGGTGATCCGGGGCTGTGCCAGGCGATTTAAACAGTAGCCTTCTGCAATTCCGAACAGATGTCGTTGCCGCAGTCCTTCAAAATAAGAGGCTGTCGGGTCATCGGCGGAACTGATGGCAGGTGAGCAAAGCACGACCACCAGCATGCAGACGCGAATCCACCACGAGCACGGTCCGCAGACAATTACTGATGTGGAACGGTCAGGATGTGGAGAGCGACGTATCATGAATACTAAATAAGCAGCCGGGTGAAACAGGAATCAGAGTGAGTGCATTGAAAACAGGCTACTGCCTTGTGTCATCATACACATTTCTGCAGAGCGCAGACAGACCTGATTTCGCGACTCCGCCCCTGTTTCGAGGAGAAAAACGGGGTTTATTCGGTTCGAGGTGCTTTGATGACCCGCGGTAACTCAGGCAGCGTCACGAGGTCCGCGCCTGCATTGGTGCGATCGATGGCTGTAATCGTCGGGCTGCCATCCGTGGGCTGGGTGAACTGCAACTGTGCCGGCTGAAGTTCTGAAGCTAACGCGTTGATCAGTTTTTCGCGGTCTGAGATCCAGGGGATTTCCATCTGGTAGCTGTTGACATCGCCGGAGAGCCCCCAGATATCTTTCCAGTCGAGCGCATCCATCGAGAGTGCGCCCGTGGTTCCCTGCTGAGACTGAATCGTCCAGAAGGTGCTGAAACGGTCGAAATAGTTGTTGGATCCGCGCCAGGCCAGCAGCTTCTGGCGAAAATCATTTTCGTTGGTGTTCCCCTTCATCATCACAAACGGGGCATTGGTGCGCGAGAAGAAAATATTATTGCGTGCGGAAACGTGGAGCGGGATCAGTTCGCGTGGAATCGCACCGCTGTCCATCACCGATAGTCCTTTCCCCAGGACAAACGTGGAATGATTTAACACCAGTTCCAGGTGATCGCCTTCCATGGGTTTATTGTTGCAGCCCACCAGTTCAATCAGTGACTGGGAAATCATTAAAGCAGAGTTGGTGATTTCCAGGCGGGTGGGAGCCGTTTCCCGAATGGAGAATGCCTGGCCGTCACAGCGAAGTACAGAGTTTACGATTTCCACGAACGTCGATTCTTTCACCGGACGTTTGCCCATCATGGAATCATCGTTGAGGCCCTGGTTGATGGGCTCGTTCATTTCAAAGATGGAAACCTGCTGGCTGGTGGTATTGGCACAGGTGACGGTCACCTGGTGCAGGCGGATGTCATGAGCATTTTTCAGGGAGAAGATCGCCCAGGAATCGGAGTTGAGGTCTTTGACGTCGACCATGATTCCCAGCTCGAACAGTTCCAGGGAACCATTGGCAATCTGAATCATGTGGGTCTGAAACCCTTCGGCCGGTTCTTCGACCGATTCAAACAGCAGAATCGGTTTTCGATCTTTGGCGGCACGAATGCGGACTCGTTTGTTATTGATGTGGATCGGGGCTTCTTTCCGAATGCCGGTAAAACCGAGTTCAATAATGCTGCCATCATCGGCGGCGGCACAGGCGGCATCCAGCGTTTTGAAGTCCTGCCCGGGGCTGCCATCAGGGTTGATGATCGTGATGGCGGGAATTTCGATCTTGCGAAATTCATTGTCGCTTTTCTTCGGGAAGGGATCCGGTTCGGTTTCTGCAGGTTCTGCGATGGCCGGTGCCAGCGGAACCATGGATTTCTTCTGACTGCTTTCCGACATCGCCAGTGTGGTTTCGGTGTTGTTATCTCGCAGAACTTTGTTTCCTGAAGCAGATTCAGTGCCAGGCAGATTTCCGGCTTCCAGTAATTCGCTGAGGGAACTTTTCGTGGAGAGTAGAGGCACGTTGTCAAAAATTTCGCTCAGAGGCTTATTATCCTCTTCGAGGGTCATTTTGGGTAACGAATCTTCTTCGCTGCGTTCACTGGGAGCCGTTCTTTTCTCGGGAGTCGCTGCCTGCGCGACCGTTTTCGGACTGATGGTTTCGGGGGCAGTCAGAGACCCAATCGTTTCTTTGCTGTCGATGACAGGCGAAATGGGCATGTCAGATTTCGCGATCGTAAGATCTGTTTCCGGCGTTTGCGGTTCCGTCTCGTTTGCCAGGGAACTGATGGCGGGATCACTGTTCTGACTGTTGTTCTGAGTGACATTAACCGCAGCCGGGTTGAACGCGGGATAACGATCCAGCAGGACAACGATGATAAGTAACACGGCAGCGGTCGCGATCCAGCCGATATGTTTTTCCAGAAATCCAAGACGGGAGTTGGTCGGGGATGTCCAGACCAGCCCTTCAGGATTGACGCCACGCAGATCCAGCTGGCCGGCGACCTGCATCAACTGATACATCAACTCTTCCGGCGTCTGAAATCGATCTTCGGGATCACTGGCCATCATTTTCTGAACGATGAGTGAAAGTTCGCGCGGCAGTTGCTTGTTAATCGTCGCCGGATCGGGAACATTTTTTCCGGAGTGATCCAGCAGTTTCTGCAGCACGGTCCCTTCACCGTAGGGAGGCTCTCCTGTCAGCATGTGATACAGGGTACAACCCAGCGAATAAATATCACTGCGCACATCGACATTGCGAGGGTCTTTGGCCTGCTCGGGAGAAATATAATCGAACGTACCCAGCGTGGTTCCGGCCGTGGTCAGGTCGGCGGAAGCGTTATCGCTTTCCTTGCGCGCCAGGCCGAGGTCGACCAGTTTGGCGCGACCGCCGGGGGTAATGATGATGTTGGAGGGTTTGATATCGCGGTGCACGACACCCGCTTTGTTGATGTGCTTCAGAGCCGAGGCAATCTGCAACGCGTAGTTCACGGCTTCGGCTGCCGGCAGGATGCCACGCGACTGAATGATCTCGCGAACATTGGTCCCTTTGACATATTCAAAAGCGATGAAATTCAGTCCCTGGTCTTCGCCGATATAAAATACGCGGGAGATATTTTCGTGATCGAGTCGCGCGGCGGACTTGGCTTCGTTCTGAAATCGCTTGACCGAGCCTGCATCGCGGGATTGACCGGGGCTGAGCACTTTCAACGCGACAACACGATCCAGGCGGGTATCGATGGCACGGAAAACGGCGCCCATGCCTCCGCGTCCGATGCGCTCCCGGATCACAAAGTGTTCCAGCGTCATCCCGGCAGGGCTGGTTGTCTCTTCGGGTTCTTCCGAATCCTCTGTGGTCGGCGGAAACAGCCGATTCCAGACCGAAGAGCGGGCAAAATTCGACGGTGCACCTTTATCACGATTGGAGTCGGGTGCCGGGATGGGCTCCAGTGGACTGATAATAGTCTCCGGACCTTCCGCATCGGGAACCGGCCGCGCAAAAAATTCGGGCAGAGATTCCTGTTCCGTCATCGATCGTTCAGATTTTGACTCGGAGCCCATGGTCTAAAGTTCACTTAAAAATAGCGATGGTTCAATGTGTGAAATGATATCGAACGTTTTGTCAGGCAGGCAACAGCGCAATTCAAATTCACCTGGATTGGTGCAAAGTAATCTTCGATCATTGCGTGTCGTAGGCCCTGTGCAGGATTCGCTTGAGCGCTGCATTATGTTTTTGTCCTAAACCTTTTTGAAGTGGCTGTTTAGGATTTTCTTTTTGCCTCGGAATTCAGGCAGTCTGAATCAGGATGAAAGATGTGATCTATGATCTCAGACAGGAATTCGTTTCTAAAAATAAGGAACTACCTATTATCATACGTACTTCGGCAGTGTTTCGTTCTGAGAAAAATTCGATTTCGGCGATTTTTCATCCAATTAATCCTCTACCTGAACTGCTGCATTGTGACGGTGATCGTCGGTGCTTGATCACACATTGGACAGAACCCGGTTCGCAAAATGATCCGGCAGCTCAAACCGAGGCCCGTTTTTACACCCATTTAAAACTCGATGATTTTGGTTTCGTATTCTTTTTTGAAACCGACGCGATCGATTTTCAAACCAAAGTTTTCACCAATCTTGACTGCTTCGCCCTGGCAGTAAACCTGGTTGTTGATATACAACTCCAGGGGGTCTTCACAGGGCTTATCGAAGGTGATCAGCGAACCGGGGCAGATGGAAAGTAACTGGTTCATTTCAATTTTTTTGGATGCCAGTTTCACGATTGCCTGCACCGGCAGTTTATTGAGCCGGTGGAGCGGGTTGTGTTTCGAGTTGGCAGGAGTTGCCTGTGCCATCTGTGGCGTCGCTTGAGAAGTAGAGGAAGAGGACGGCTGTGGTGCTGGATCGGCTTCCGGTTGATCGGGTTCTGTAACTGGCGGTTTCGTCAGTGGCCAAATTACAGGGATCACAGCACTCGGGCTCTGGCCGTCACTTTCTTCTTCTGAGGAAAATAAATGGATACGCATCAGTGCCGCCCACTCACTGGGAGCACATGCGGTCACTTCGCTTAGTAAACTGTCTACAAAATACGTTTTGAATTCATCAACATCACCCAGATCCATGGGGATCAGGTTCATTGACCATTCCAGGGCCAGTGTCTGCAGACGTGATGTCTGCGAGTCACCCGGTTCTGCGTACCAGTCGGGTAAAGGCAGACTGGCGGGAATCAGACCCACCATCGCCTCGTCCCCCATGCGAAACAAGGCAACCAGTCCAGGTCCCTGAAATGCTTCACTCATTTCTTCAGGAGACCAGACACCAGACTCTCCCATTTCCAGTCGATATTGAAAATCGAAACACTGGTTGAGAGAATCAGCAAGTGCAGACAGACTCTCACCCGCCTGGGTGAAAATGGTTTCTACATTTTCCTGGCTGAAGCCCGACATGTGTGGTGAATTAGATCCTTAAAATGACAATTTGTTCATTGCTTCAGAGTTCGTTATCCTAATCTGAAGTGCAGAAACCTTAACTCATACAATCGACCAGTTGAAAATTAGTTCTTCACTCAAAATCGGCAATCTTCGCGTATTCGGAAAAGATTGACATAATTTGAGTGCTTGCCCTGTATTGTTTGATCCCTGTCCTCTTTACGAACGTTCTGGTCGAGGGACGGACGATCAAGGCGGATTCAGACCTGAAGGAAAAGGAAAATCAGATGCGCTGTCATGAAGTCGACTACGAAATATTTGGTTCGGATCTGCAGATCGTGGAGATCATTCTGGATCCGGGAGAGTCGGTGGTTGCTGAAGCCGGCTCAATGAATTACATGGAAGAGGGGATCCGTTTTGAAGCACGGATGGGGGATGGATCTCAGCCCAACGATGGCTTCTTTGGTAAAATTTTCAAAGCGGGCAAACGCATGCTCTCGGGCGAGTCCCTGTTTATGACCCACTTTACGAACGAGGGCGCGCGACAACAGCGCGTGGCATTTGCCGCCCCCTACCCGGGAAAAATCATCGCCATTGATATGGATAAAGTGGGCGGCGCCATCACCTGCCAGAAAGATTCGTTTCTGTGTGCCGCGCTGGGTACGGAAGTTACGATGGCGTTTAACAAACGTCTGGGATCGGGCTTCTTTGGCGGAGAAGGCTTTATCCTCCAGGAACTGCGGGGCGACGGGATGGCTTTTGTCCATGCGGGGGGAACCGTGATCAAAAAGAAACTCAACGGAGAAACGCTCCGCGTGGATACCGGCTGTATTGTCGCGTTTACTGGAGACATCGACTACAGCATCGAAAAAGCCGGCAATTTGAAGTCGATGGTTCTGGGGGGAGAAGGTCTGTTTCTGGCCACGCTCCGCGGACACGGAACCGTACTGTTACAGAGTCTGCCTTTTTCCCGGCTGGCCGATCGTGTGCTGGCACATGCGCCGACTGCAGGCGGATCGTCGGCAGGCGAAGGGTCCGTCCTGGGCGGGCTGGGAGATATGTTCGGCGACCGTTGAGATTTCATTCAACGGGCAGGTAATGTCAATCGAGAACGGTAGCGAAAGGAGCCTGGAATGATTGCAAAACGGGATCGCATGCGAAAAGTCGGACGTCGGCTGGTCATTTTCCTGGGCTTGATTTTTCTGATCGTCGGCTACGTGATGGCTTACCAGATAGGATTACCTCTCCTCGAACAGGCGCGTGCCAGCACGGGCTGGCCTGTGACAACAGGTGAGGTTCTTGAATCAAAAGTGAAATCGCATCGCAGCAGCAATTCGAGTTCCTCCACCTATGCCGCGCATGTCGTTTACCGTTACCAGATTGAAGGGAAAAATTATGAATCGCAAACGGTCTGGTTTGGCAGCGATGTTTCCACTTCCGACCGATCGCTGGCGCAGAATACCGTGAAAAAATATCCCGTCCGGAAGAGCGTGAATGTCTATTATGATCCCCGGCATCCGGAAGCAGCGGTACTGGAACCAGGGGTCTTCAAAACCACCTGGTTCTATTACCTGTTTGGCTGGGTCTTTCTGGGCGTGGGGATCCTGATGACGGGAATTCCGCTGTTCAGTTCGTTTTTTCGCCTGTTTATGAAAAGTGGCCCGATTGAAACGGCAAACTTTGCCGAATGAACGGCTGAATCGGCATCAATCTGAAACCGGTCTTGCTTCTCAAAGTGACCTCTGATACAGAGCAGCCATCTCTCTCACAAACTCCCTTCCCAGGCTGTATTCGTATGTCATTTTTACAGCGATTTTGTGCGCCCCGGACCAGCTGGCTGTTGTTCGCAGTCTGCCTGTTTTGTTCCGCGATGTCAGGCTGCGCGACGACTCCTTATAACTATCAGCCCGCTTTAATCCAGTCCCCCGAGCCTCTGCTCGCAGAGGGAGAACCTCAGATTGCGAGAGGAAAACCCCGGCCTGTCATTGATGGCATTGGCTGGGTCGTCGGGATTCCCGGTAAAATTCTGCTCTGGGATCGGCGGATTGATAACCACCACGTTTCTCCGGAAACCGAAGCGGCGATTGCCGCCTACCTGGAGAAGAACGGGCTCGATCAGGTGAAGGTCCGCGTGAATGAATACGATCCCCTAGGCGAGTGGAAACGGCTGCGAAAAAATAAAGCCGTTGGCTGGGGCTGGCGCTATACCGCGGGCACGTTGACGGCAGCAGCCTACACACTGCTGCCCGGTCGCATCATTGGTGGGGACAACTACAACCCGTTTACCAATACGATCAGCGTGTATTCCGATCTGCCCGCCGTGGCTTTGCATGAAGGGGGACACGCGAAAGATTTTGGTACCCGAAAATATAAAGGCACCTATGCCGTCGCGACGGCATTGCCAGTTGTTTCGCTCTGGCCGGAAGCGATTGCCACCGGAGATGCCCTGGGATATCTGCGCGCGGAAGAAAATTTTGAGCAGGAAGAGGAAGCGTATCGGATACTCTATCCCGCGTATGCGACCTACATCGCAGGGGCGGCCACTCCCTTCCTGCCTTATGGTGATTTCGCAGTGAAGGCAGGCGCTGTGATTCCCGGACATCTGGTGGGACGCTGGAAAGCACGCGAAGTGAAACAGGAACAGCTCGCGCGACATGCCAGATCAGAACTGCAGCAGGTCTCGGCAGCAGAAAGCCCACAGGCTGCAGAGCAGGCCGATCAGAGTCTACCGGCGATTCAACAGGCATACTTTGAACAGGCTGCCCCGTCCGGTAAATCGGAGTGGCAGACCGATGATCCGATAGAACGTCTGAATTTCAATCAGGCTGCTGAGTGAACAGGATCAGCTTGAGGGAGAGATCGCCGGGCCGCCCAGTTGCGTCAGCCGCTCATGCGGTTCGTTGCACAGGGGGTAGCTGCTGGTGGAAGACATGAGGATTTCAGCCAGCGTGGTTTCCGCAAAGGCGGTTTCGGTTTCGCGCATGGCGTCGTCAAGTTTGCGGTGCAACGGACATAAATTCGCGCCATGTCCTTTGAGGCCCAGCGGGCAGGTTCGGATGCGGCAGATGGGATCGACGGCATTCACCACTTCCAGCAGGCTCAGATCCTCGGGTGTTTTGACCAGGGAGATACCACCGCCAATGCCCCGCTGTGAATGCACGATGCTTGACTGCCGTAAGCTCTGAAGCACTTTCGAAAGATAGGCCTGGGGGACTTTGGTGGCTTTGGCAATCTGTTCTGTTGTGCATGGGCTGGGGGCCTGATCGGCGAGATGAACGATTGCTCGGAGGGCGTATTCAACGGTCTGAGAAAACATGGAGAAGTCCTTAAAACGATAATCGGACGTTGAGGTCTATTATGGCGTCTGGTATGCTACGATTCAATTCCAAATCATTATAGTCGTTCCTGCACGAGAGAAATCAAAAATGAAGCAGATTGATGAAGAAAAACTGGAATCTGATCTGGGCTATCGATTTCAGTATCTGGCTGAATTTATTGGAATTACGGAAGATGACCTGCAGACAATCCACGCAGCGGCAGACGCGCTTGCCCCATTGGTTCCTTCACTGGTTGACGCAGTCTATGATAAACTGATCCGGTATGATTGTACAAAGCGACATTTTGTCCCACGTCAATATGGTTATGAAGGCAAAGCACCGGAAAATATCGAGACCCTGACCGTGGATCACGAAATGATTCAGTTTCGCAAGCAGCATCTGGGCCGTTACCTGGAAACGCTGGTGACCCGGCCTTATGACGAGAAAATGGTTCAGTATCTCGATCTGGTGGGAAAAATCCATACTCCCAAAGCAGGCAGTCCTGCCCTGGATGTGCCACTCGTGCAGATGAATGCGTTGATGGGATTTGTCTCCACGGCGTTGATCAGTACGATCCTGGGGCTGAATCTGGATCGCGTAACAGAAGTCAAAACCTTAATTGCCTTCAATAAACTGCTCTGGATTCAGAATGATTTAATCAATCGCCACTACCAGGCGTGATTATTGAGCCGCTGGTGGCTGACGGACATCCACGCAGGCAATATTCCCTGTAGAGTCACGACAGTAGATCCGTCCGCCACAGAGCAGGGGAACCGTCCAGCATTGCGCATCGAGTACCTTGAAGCGAGAGATTTCCTGATAAGATTCAGGAGAAACTTTTGCCGTGACGAGGGTGCCTTCATCCGAGAGGATGATCAGCTTGCCGTCCGAAATCAAAACCGAGCCGCAGCCGAAACCAGCTTCGCGCCATTTCACTTTGCCCGTCTGCTGATCGAGACAGTTCAGTCGGACGATGCGTCCCAGGTTGGAATTCCCGTCCATGCCATAATAGTGCTTCTGAAACAGCACGCTGTTGTTGAAGTGATTCTTCATGTCTTTATTGGTATAGCGGGCGGTGAGTTTCTCATTTTCAAATTCCAGCAGAGCACAGCCCTTATGATATCCCGATGAGATAAAAATCGTGTTGCCATCAATGATGGGTGTGGTGGAATTCGTATCAAAGGGTGAAGGCCAGTTGAAAGTTGTGACCTCGACACCATCGCTGGCGCGGGTGATGGTCAGACATTCGTTATTGAGCAGCGCCAGGTATTGAGTCCCCTCCTTTTCGAAGGCAGCCGGCGTCCCATAGCCGGGCATGTGAGGCGTGGATTTCCAGAGTTCTTTGCCCGTGCGTTTATCCAGCGCGACCAGGCGTCCGGCTTCGACCAGCAGTTGATCCCCCAGGATCAGCGGCGAACAGGTAAAGCCCCACTCCGGGACTTCCATCTCGTAGGCTTCTGTTAATTTCTTTTCCCAGACGATCTTGCCCGTTTTAATTTCAAAACAGATCAGTCTCCCGTCGCGGCTGTTGGTGTAGAGAAAATCTCCATCAATGGTGGGCGTGGCTCCCGGGCCCCCCGCATTCAGATGATTGACCAGTTCCGCCGGGTAACTGTGCTCCCAGATGATATCGCCGGTATTCGCATCCAGGCAGAACACCGTTTCGTTCCCCTCTGTATGGCCCATCGTATACAGCCGGCCGTCGGCAGCAGAAATCGAACTGTAACCGGTTCCCACATTTCTGCGCCAGCTTACCTGGGGTGGTTTGTTGGACCAGTCCGCGCGCCAGGCAGTTTCAGAGGAGATGCCATCATAGTTCGGACCCAGCCAGTGTGGCCAGAAACCTGTCTGCGCAACCGGTGCCGACTGAGGGCGGGCCTCTTTAAATGAAACTTCGGCGATGACGGGCGGCAGCGAATCCGGTGGTATATTGGATTCACCGGCCAGGGCGGTTTCAGG